>NZ_RZQI01000676.1:0-3321 GCF_003998335.1 Mesorhizobium sp. M7A.F.Ca.CA.002.05.1.1
CTCATGCCGAAAGCGCCGTCATCACGCTGCGAAACCGCTCGGCGATAGCCTCTCGCTTCACATGCGTGCCGCCGCTGACCTGCTTGAACCCATGCACCCAGACGCAGTCGACCTTGCCGCCATTGGCGAAGATCCAGGCGTCCAGGATCGCGTCGCCGCTCTTGCCGGCCAGCGAGGGATTTTTGGGATCGAGCGAGACGAGATCGGCGGATGCGCCGGCGGCGATCTGCGAGATGCCGGCGCCAAGGGCGACGCTGCCCCCGTCTAGCGCGGCATCGAACAGCGCCCGGCCGGTCGAGCCGCCCGCGACCGCCAGCACATTGCGGGCGCGGTGGGCGAGGCGCTGTGAATATTCGAGCTGGCGCAATTCGTCGGGCAGGCCGATGAGCACGTTGGAATCGGAGCCGACGCCATAGCGGCCGCCATGTTCCCTGAACAGCGGCGCGGCAAAAGTGCCGTCACCGAGATTGGCCTCGGTGATCGGGCAGAGGCCGGCGATGGCGCCGCTCCTGGCCATGGCAACGGTTTCCGTATCGGTCATATGGGTGGCGTGGATCAGGCACCAGCGCTTGTCGACCTTGGCATTGGCGAGCAAAAACTCCACGGGCCTCGCGCCGGACCAGGCAAGACAGTCCTCGACCTCTTTCACTTGCTCGGCGATATGGATGTGAATCGGCCCCTCCGGCGCCAGCGCGGCGACTTCGGCTAGCTCCTGCGGCGTCGCGGCACGCAAACTGTGCGGAGCGACGCCGACGACAGCCTGATTCAACGCGCGAACCAATTCGCGGCATTTCTCAACAAGCCGCGAGAACCGATTCACATCGTTGATGAATCGCCGCTGACCTTCGTTTGGCACGGCACCGCCGAAAGACGAGTGCGCATAAAACACTGGCAGCAGCGTCAGGCCGATACCTGTTTCGCCGGCCGCCGCCGCGATGCGCCCGGCCATCTCGGCAAGATTGGCGTAGGATTTTCCATCGCGGTCGTGATGCAGATAGTGAAATTCGCCGACGCGGGAAAAACCGGCCTCCAGCATCTCGACATAGAGTTGTGCGGCAACCGCCTCGACCTGATCGGGTGTCATCGACAGGGCGAAACGGTACATCACCTCGCGCCAGCTCCAGAAACTGTCGGCGGAGGGGCCGCGAAGTTCGGCAAGGCCGGCCATGCCGCGCTGGAAGGCGTGGCTGTGAAGGTTGGGCATGCCGGGCAACAGGATCGCGTGGCGTTCGTCGCCGGCTAGCGCGGTAGCTCCAGGTTCGACGGTCGTGATGCGTCCCTCGGCGAAGGTGAGCCGCACATTATCGCGCCAACCATCGGGAAGGAGCGCCTGTTCCGCAAAGATCGCTGCCACTTTTCTCTCCGGTCCTCTGTCTCTCATGCGATGATGGCACTTGCAGTGCGTTTCAATATGTATATACATAATCGTCATCGATTGAAACGGAAAAGATGATGGCTGGACAGAGCAAAAGCCGGGCAGGGGATCTTCGTCTGTGGCGCAATGCGCGGCTAGCGACAATGGTCGACGGGTCTGCCGGACTTGGCGTCGTCGAACATGGCGCGGTCGCTGCGCGTGACGGCCGCATTGTCTATGCCGGCCTCGAGTCGGAGCTGCCCCCAACACTTGCCCAGGGCGCCGAGACGGTCGATTGCGAGGGCCGCTGGATCACGCCTGGCCTGATCGACTGCCACACCCATCTGGTCCATGCCGGCAACCGCGCGAACGAATTCGAGATGCGGCTGGCCGGCGCCACCTATGAAGAGGTCGCCCGGGCCGGCGGCGGCATTGTTTCGTCGGTCAAATCCTTGCGCGCCGCCAGCGAAGATGAACTGGTCACTCAATCGCTGCCGCGCCTCGATGCGCTGATCGCCGAAGGCGTGACCACCGTCGAGATCAAGTCCGGCTATGGCCTCGACCTCGAAAACGAGAAGAAGTCGCTGCGTGCCGCACGGCAGTTGGGCAACCAGCGGCCGGTGACAATCCGCACCACCTTCCTCGGCGCTCACGCGCTGCCGCCGGAAGCCAAGGGCGACAAGGACGCCTTTATCGATCTGGTCGCCAATGAGATTCTTCCAAAGATTGCCGCCGAGGGGCTGGCCGATGCGGTCGACGGGTTTTGCGAGGGCATCGCCTTTTCGCCGGAACAGATGGCGCGCGTCTTCGCTGCGGCAAAGGCGGCCGGCCTGCCGGTCAAGCTTCATGCCGACCAGCTGTCCAACCTGCATGGCGCCGAACTCGCCGCCCGTTACGGTGCGCTGTCGGCCGACCATCTCGAATACACCGATGATGCCGGTGCAGCGGCGATGGCCAAGGCCGGAACCGTGGCGACGATCTTGCCCGGCGCCTACTATTTCATTCGCGAAACCAAGAAGCCGCCGATCGGCCTGTTTCGCCAGCACGGCGTCAGGATGGCTGTCGCCACCGACAACAATCCCGGCACTTCGCCGCTGACCTCACTGCTTCTGACCATGAACATGGCCGCGACCCTGTTCGGCCTGACCGTCGATGAATGCCTTGCCGGCGTCACCCGGGAGGCCGCCCGCGCGCTTGGTTTGCTGGGAGAAACCGGCACGCTTGAGGTCGGAAAATCCACCGACCTGGCGATCTGGAACATCGAGCGCCCCGCCGAACTCGTCTATCGCATGGGCTTCAACCCGCTGCATGCCCGCATCTGGAGAGGACAATGACCGAACTGACCCTGAAGCCCGGCAATGCGACGCTGGCCGACTGGCGCGCCATCTATCGTGGCGCCGTGCCCAAGCTGGACAATGCCTGCCGGCCAAAGATCAAGGCGAGCGCCGAGGCTGTCGCCAGGATCGTTGCCAAGGGCGAGCCGGTCTATGGCATCAACACCGGCTTCGGCAAACTGGCCAGCGTCCGCATCCCGGCCGAGGATCTCGAGACCTTGCAGCGCAACATCGTCCTGTCGCACGCCGCCGGCGTCGGAGAGCCGATGCCGGTTGCTGTCTGCAGGCTGATGATGGCGCTGAAGCTCGCCAGCCTGGCGCAGGGCGCGTCGGGTGTGCGGCCGCAGACCATCGAGCTGCTCGAAGCGATGCTGGCCAACGACGTCATCCCGGTGGTGCCGGCGCAAGGTTCGGTCGGCGCCTCCGGCGACCTCGCCCCGCTGTCGCACATGACGGCGGTGATGATCGGCGTCGGCGAATGCTTCACCCCGCATGGCCGTTTCCCGGCCAAGGTCGCCTTCGTCTCGCATGGATTGGAACCGGTGACGCTGGGCGCCAAGGAGGGCCTGGCGCTGCTCAACGGCACCCAGTTTTCGACCGCCTATGCGCTGGCCGCCTTGTTCGAGGCCGAAG
>NZ_RZQI01000677.1:0-3318 GCF_003998335.1 Mesorhizobium sp. M7A.F.Ca.CA.002.05.1.1
GGGCAGCCTCGACCCGAAGTTCGGCTGAGCTCCAGCCATTTATCCCAGAGCTGCCAGAAGCATCCTGGCAGCTCTGGCGACGGCTGTTTTACTCCGGAGTCTCGGCCTCGGCACGAACCAGCTTGATATCGGCGCCAGCCGCCCATGCGCCGATATCTTCCCGACGCAATGCCGCCGCCATCATGTCTGGAAACAAATCCGGCGTGCAGGCGAAGACCGGAATACCGAGGGCGGCCACCGAGCCTGCCATCTTCGGGTCATAACCCGGCCTGCCCTGGTCGGTCAGCGCCAGAAGCACCACGACGTTGACGCCGGAGCGAACGAGTGCAGCAAGCCGCTGCAGCAATTCCTGCCCGTTGCCGCCCTCATAAAGGTCGGTGATCAGCACCATATGCGACTTGGTCGGCCGTTCGATGCGGTCCGCGCAATAGGCCACGGCCTGGTTGATGTCGGTGCCGCCGCCCAGCTGCACGCCGAACAGGACTTCGACAGGATCGCTAAGCTCCTCGGTCAGATCGACGATCGCCGTGTCGAAGCAGACAAGCTTGGTCCGCACGACCGGCAGGGAAGCCATCACCGCGGCGAAGATGGAGGCGTAGATCACCGAGCTTGCCATCGAGCCCGACTGGTCGACGCACAGCACCACCTCATCCAGGTCGACCAGCCTTCGCTGTTTGCGCATGAAGCCGACCAGCTTCTCCGGCACGATGGTTTTGTGCTCGGGCTGGTAATGGCGAAGGTTGGCTGAGATCGTACGCGGCCAGTCGATGTCGCGCTGGCGTGGGCGGTTGGTGCGCTGCGACCGGTCGACCGCGCCGCGGATCGCCTCGGCTGTCTTCTGCTCCAGCCGCTGCATCAGCTTGGCGACGATATCGGCGATGATCGTGCGCGCAATGTCCTTGGTCTTGGCCGGCATGACCGAGCGCAGCGAAATCAGGTCGGCGACGAGATTGACGTCGGCCTCGATCGCCTTAAGGAATTCCGGCTCCATCAGCATCTGCTTCAGGTTGAGCCGTTCGAAGGCATCCTTCTGGACGATCTGGACGACCTGTGCGGGAAAGAACGATCTGATATCGCCCATCCACTGTGCCACCCTTGGCGCCGAGCGGCCGAGGCCGCCGCGCCGCTTGCGCGGATCGGCGGCCGCATCGCCGGCACCATCGCCGTAAAGCGCATCGAGCGCCGCCGAAAGCCGCTTGTCGGTGTCGGACAGCGCTGACGAGGTTTCCTCATCGGCACCGATCGCCAGGCGCCAGCGGCGCTCCCGTCCGTCGCCGGCCTGGATTGGTTCGCTCATTTCGGCCTCGTCATCCATTGCCGCTCCCTCCCGTCAGCAAGGGTCCGAGCCGTTCAAGATGGCGGCGCCACGCTTCGCCGCCATCCGGAGTCGGCGTCAGTCCGGCAGGCAGGCGTGCGGCGCGGCCGAGCACCGCTTCGATCAACCGCCGCCGCTCCATCGAGTCCAGATGCGAAAAGACCCGGCGCAGCAACGGCAGATGCGCAATGAAGGCGTCTTCGTCGAGGGATGCGAGCCAGGCATCCACCGCACCGCGCAGGCCCTCGTCGTAGATCAGCCGTTGGCCGGCAGTGCTGAAGAAACCCTCGAAGAACCCTGCAGCCTCGGTGACAGGCGTTCCTGGAGACAGACGTCGTGCGATCAGACCGGTTGCCGCGTCGGCTGACAGATGGCCGGCTTCGTAGAGCAGATGCGCGGCACAGCCTGCCACCAGCGCCGTCGAGCGCGATCCATCGAGCACCGCAGCCAGCCCATTGCGCCAGGCGTCCAGCACGTCCTGTTCAGGCTCGACCAGACTGATCGCTTCGTCGGCCTTGCGCATGGCGCCGACCAGCGTCGTGGATGCCTGGGCATCGAGGTCGCGGGCGGCATAGGCGAGCGCGATCCCGCCTTCGACGATCAGCCGCTCCAGCAGACCGGACAGACGGGCGGTTTCCGTCTTGCGAGCCTCGCCATAGCGGATGATGTCGGCGAGCGGCGGCACCGATGTCAGGATTTCCAGGCATTCGCTGCTGCGGGCTGCCCGTTCCTCCAAGGCCGCGAGACCGGCGATCGACGCTTCCGACAGGTTTGCCGTGATGGCGCCCTGGACCAGTGCGGCCATCGCATCAAGAGACGTCGCCGCGCCGATCATCTGGATCAGCCGACCATTGGCCGCCTTTTCGATGGTTGGTCCGTAGACCAGGTTCTCCACCAGTCGAACGGCATACTCAGGTTCCCACGACAGCGTCCAACGCTCGCGAAAGGTGCCGCGGCTACGGCCGCTGTCGATGAGTTTGCCCCAATGCACGCCAAGCACGGACAGCCGGTGCAGCAAGGTCGACCGAAACAGCCCGCTCTCGCTGCGCAGATCGACCGATAATTCGCGCTCCAGCGCCTCGGGCTTCAGCCGTGCCGCCTTCTGGTTGCGCTGCAGGTCCTCGATTAGCGGCGCCAGCGGCGTGTCTGGCGGAATTTCACCGACATCGGCGCCCAGCAGCAATTCGGCTTCGACCAGCGCCCACAGCAGCGCTTCCCCGTTGAACAGGGCGGCGATCGCGGCGTCACGCAATTCCTCGAAACCGGGCTTTGGCCGTTCACGGATCACAGCCAGCGTGCGGGCCAGCCGTTCGGCTTCGATCAGCGAGGCGGTCGAGACCATGTGCCCCTTGGCCCTCAGGACCGCCGCGATCTTCGCCAGCCAAAGGACCGAGGCGTCGCCTTGCCCGCGCGTCTGCCACAGATGCTTGCACCAGCCGGGCGCGACAACGCCGGCGCCATAACCGAAGCCCAGCGCCAGACGCGGCCCCGTCCACGGCGCCCAGGTCATCATGCTCTTGCGGCGGGCGAGCCCCTTGAGTAGCGCCTGGTCTTCCTTCAGCGGTCGCGTCGCCTGCAGCGCCGGCACATGGAAAGCACCGCAAACGATAGCGATCGGCCCATCGAATTCCTTTCGCGCGGCGGCGATCTCAAGCCGCATATGCGCTTCGCGTTTCGCCTCAAACGCCGCAAGCGGACCTTCGCCGTCCCGCAGCGTCGTCATCGCGTCGGCTATTGCCGCGAAGATTGGACCCGGCTGCGGGTTCTGCTCGATGATATCAGACCACCAGCTTTCGCCATCCTCATAGCCGGCAGCTTGTGCCAGCGTTCCGATCGGGTCCCGCAGATGCGGCGCCAAGTCAGCCTCGACGTTGGCTTCCGTTCCATCGCTCTCGGTTTCCCCCACGGCCTCAATCGGCGCAGTGCGGGCTGACGACGGCAAATCGATGAAGCGCACTGCCGCATTGTTGGTGACGGCTCAGAGCGTCGCCTGCTACTCCGTC
>NZ_RZQI01000678.1:0-3310 GCF_003998335.1 Mesorhizobium sp. M7A.F.Ca.CA.002.05.1.1
CATATGCGAGCCCCAAAGCACCAAAGTAAGTGCCGCAACCGCCATCAACGCCGCGGTGACTGCGAGGGCCATGTGGATGTTGGTGTCGGCCATGCGGCCGCCGGCAACATTACCGATCACGGCAGCGATGCCAAACCCGAGCAGAGCCAGGGCAATCGGTCCGGTTGTAAGGAGTGTCACCTGTTCGAGGAAGGGACGCACATAGACCGAGCCGGCAAAATGCCCCGTCATCAGCAAAACAATAGCCAGCATGCCGAGTTGGATGCCGCGCCGCCGGGTCAGCCGAAATACATCTGCAAGGCTGTTGCTTGCCGTTGCAGGCAAGGTCGGCAGGCTGAGAAACTGCAGCAGCATGGCAAGCGCGGCCAGCCCCGCCGTCATGGCCATGGCACTGCGCCACCCTATCCAGTCACTGATCAACGCGCCCATCGACGGTGCGGCAATGGTGGCAAGCGAGACGCCGAGGGTGACGATCGCCATGCCCCGACCTGTCGCATTGGCGCCAACCAGCCTCGCCACGACGGCGACCGAAAGTGCCCAGAAAGCGCTGAGAGCGATGCCCAGCCCGGCCCGGCCCAACAGCAACAGCCAGAAATCGGTCGCCAGCGCCGCCAGGATATTGGAACCGACCGCAAGAGCGCTGAGACCAACCAGCACCGCCTTGCGGTTCAAGCGGCCGATGAGAACATTGCTCAACATGGCCGTCACGGCGCCGACGGAAGCGGTGGCGGTGACGACCTGGCCGGCCGTCCCCTCGCTGATGCCGAGATCGCGTGCCATTGGCGTCAGCAGACCTGCGGGCAGGAATTCGGCCGACACCAGGGCAAAGCTGGTGGCCGCCAATGAAATGACCGCGAACCAGGTGGCTGAACTCCACGCGGCTGGTGCATCGGCATCAAGGCCAATCGCGGCGTCTTCAATCTGTAATGTTGTGTCAGTCACGGAAAGATCTCCAAAGTTTGGAGGTCTTAAATAGGCGAGTCCGCTCGGATGATATGTATCTTAGAATCCGAAATTCATATCCATTCGTCCGGGAATTGTGCGGCGCACAACGCCCGGCGAGACATTGGTGATGCGCTTGAACGCGCGCGCGAAGGATGCCTCGGAATCATAGCCCAAACGGGTAGCGACTTCGGCAACCGACAAGCCGTTTTGGCCCAGCAATTCGCGGGCAAGCTGCATACGCAGGCGGGCGAGATAGTGTGCGGCACCCTCCCCCAATACCGCACTGAAACGCTCGGCGAAAATCGAACGCGATTGGCCTGCCACGCCGGCCAGGCTTCCCAGCGTCCAGTTGTGGCCGGGGTCGCGGTGCATGGCCGCCAAAGCGCGGCCTATATGGGGGTCGCGGATGGCTGCGAGCCAACCGGTGGTCGAGGCTCCGTTGCAATTGACCCAGCAGCGTATGAGCCGGGCCGTCAGCAAGTCGGCCATACGCGACAGAATCGTGGCGCTGCCCATCTGCGGTTGCGAGGCCTCCACCGTCATGGCCGCCAGCAAAGGACCGACGACCGGGTCATTGCCGGCCACGTCGCAACCCTTGATGACGGGCGGCATCAACGTTATCAATGGGTTGAGCGCATAGGAGTCCAAGGCCATGGAGCCGCAGAAAAGGGTGCTCGTGGCGCCCGTTCCTTGCCGTACCACTTCGCAGACGTTGCCCCCCAACTTGATCACCTGGCAACCTTCGAGCGAGTCCCCTGCAACGTCCGGCGCGCTCGCCAGCCGATGGGCGATGCCTTGCGGCAGCAGCACCAGATCGCCATCGCGCAACTCCTGCCAGCCTTGCGATTCAGTATGAATCCAGCACGGGCCCTGGCCGACAAAGTGAAACCGAAGCAGCTGTTGTTGCGGAAAGTCTATGCTCCATGGGTGCCGGAGCTCGCAGCGGCCATAGTTGACACCACTCAAGCGAAAGTCTTGCAGAACTTCGCTGAGCGCATCCATCGGGATATGTGGCGTCGAAGACGGACGGGACGAATAGTCAGGCATATACCTGATATAGATGCCGAACGTCCGGCAGGCAAGCGGGGACCGTTGTTCCACCAGGTGAATCGTTGCAGCGGCGCCCTACCCTTCCCGGCAGATTTCTCGCCTTGCCTCCCACTCCAACTGCATGCAAGGAGTTTCTGCTAGACACAGGGACAAGAGGCATGGCGGCGGAAGCATCGGGCAGTGATCTGGTTCAGGTGGTGGCACTGCTTGCTGCCGGCGTCGTTGCCGTTCCGATCTTCAAGCGCATGGGCCTTGGCTCGATCCTCGGCTATCTGGCCGCCGGCGTGGTGATCGGTCCGTTCGGCTTCGGCGTCTTTTCCGAATCGGAAGCCATTCTTCATGTCGCCGAGCTCGGTGTGGTGATGTTCCTGTTCATCATCGGGCTGGAAATGCAGCCGTCGCGGCTGTGGGGCCTGCGCCGTGAGATCTTCGGCCTCGGCGCGCTGCAGGTCGGCGTCTGCGCGCTTCTGCTGACCGGTGTCGGCATGGCTGGAGGGTTTCCGATCGCGCAATCCTTCGTCGCCGGCGCCGGCTTCGTGCTGACCTCGACGGCGATCGTCATGCAACTCCTGGAGGAACGCGGTGAAATCGCCGCACCGAAAGGCCAGCGCATCGTATCGGTCCTGCTGCTCGAGGATCTTGCCATCGTGCCGCTGCTGGCCCTGATCGCGTTCCTGGCGCCCGGCGGTACCGACACCAGCCTGATGGAGCGGCTGACCGAAATCGGCATCGGCCTTGCCGCGATCATCGGCCTGGTGGTGGCCGGCCGTTATCTGCTCAACCCGTTCTTCCGCATCCTGGCGGATGCCCGTGCCCGCGAGGTGATGACGGCGGCGGCACTTCTGGTCGTCCTTGGCTCCGCCCTCGCCATGCAGCTCAGCGGCCTGTCGATGGCGATGGGTGCCTTCCTGGCCGGCGTGCTTTTGTCTGAATCGACCTTCCGCCACCAACTCGAAGCCGACATCGAACCCTTCCGCGGCATCCTGCTTGGCCTGTTCTTTCTCGCGGTAGGCATGTCGCTCGACCTGCATGTGGTCGCGGCGAACTGGCGGCTGATCGCCATCTATGTCGTCGCCTACATGGTGATGAAGGCATTCGGTATCTACATCGTCGCCCGCATCCTGAAATCAGGTCACCGCGAAGCCCTGGAGCGCGCGGTCTTCATGGCACAAGGCGGCGAATTCGCCTTTGTCCTTTACTCGGCGGCCGCGGCGGTCGGCATCATCGATGGCCAGGCCAACGCGACGCTGACGGCGATCGTCATCATCTCCATGGTGCTGACGCCGCTGGCCATCATCGCCTTGCGCTATCTGAC
>NZ_RZQI01000679.1:0-3309 GCF_003998335.1 Mesorhizobium sp. M7A.F.Ca.CA.002.05.1.1
GTGCTTGGCGGCGTTTCGCTGGGTGGCGGCCGCGGTTCGGTCGGCAATGCGGTGATCGGCTCCATCCTGGTGCTGATCCTGACCAGCGGCCTCATCCGCCTGTCGATGCCCGGCTCGGTCAACCAGCTGATCCTCGGTCTGGTGCTGATCGCCGCCGTGCTGTTCGACGCCAAATGGGTGAAGAACCGCGGCAAGCTGTTGAGCAAAGTCTATGTCTCGCCGACCTATCTGAAGCTGCCGAATTTGACGCCGCCGACCGGAACCGACGTGCTTGCCGTCAATGACAGGCTTGGCGCGGCGGAGCTCATAGGGCTTGGCGCGGTCGAAGGTCCCGAGGACGTCGTCCTCGACCGCGACGACAATCTCTATTGCGGCACGCGTCATGGCGAGATCGTCCGTTTCTTCGCGCCAGACTATGTCAAATCGGAAGTGTTTGCCCATATAGGCGGCTTCCCGCTCGGTCTCGCCTTCGACAAATCGGGCAATCTGATCAGCTGCGTCGGCGCCATGGGGCTCTATTCGGTCTCGCCGGATCGGGAGGTCAAACGCCTGTCGGCGGAGACATCGCGTTCGTGGACCTCGATCGTCGACGATGCGCGTTTGCGTGACCCCAATGACTGCGACATCGCACCCGACGGGCGCATCTATTTCACCGACTCGACCAAGCGTTACGACGCACATGACTGGGCGCTGGATTCGATCGAGAACCGCGCCACCGGCCGGCTGCTGGTCTACGATCCGAAGGATGGTTCGACAAAGACGCTGCTCGACGGTTACCGCTACACCAACGGTGTGTGCATGGCGCATGACGGCAAGTCGCTGTTCTTCGCCGAAAGCTGGGCCTGCCGCGTGCATCGCTACTGGCTGGAAGGGCCGAAGGCCGGCACCGCCGAATGCGTCATCCGCGACATGCCGGGCTATCCCGACAACATCAACCGCGCCTCCGATGGCAATTACTGGATGGCGTGGCTCGGCATGCGCACGCCGAGCTTCGACCTGTCGCTGCGCCATCCCGACATGCGCAAGCGCATGACGCGCCGCCTGCCGCAGGATGAATGGCTGTTCCCCAACATCAACACCGGCGGCGTGGTCAAGTTCAACGAGAAGGGCGGCATTGTCGAGGCGATGGGCGACCTCACCGGTGGCGCGCACCCGATGGTCACCTCGATGCGCGAGCACAAGGGATATCTGTTCGTCGGCGGCATCCTCAACAACCGCATCGGCCGCTACAAGATCGCAGGCGCCGACCCGAACTGGACCAGTCCCGCTTCCTATTGGGGAGCAAAGCCATGATCCTCGATCCGGTGCTTGGCCTGTTTCGCGGCAAGGCGGTCACCATCCCGCCGCTCGACGGCGCTTTTCGCCCCAATACGCGGCTGGATGATGCGCCGGCTTTCGCCGAGATGACGGAACCAGACAATCTGCTCGTCGCCGGTGACAGGCTGCTGGCCTCCAGCGGCAACGCCATCCATTCGATTGCGGCTGGAGCGGAACCTGTCGTGGTCGAGACTTTTCCGTCTGCCGTCACCGCGCTGGCGCTGTCGCCATCCGGTGAACTGACGGTCGGGCTGGAAAGCGGAAAGCTGCTGATTGGCGGCAGCGACGTTTCGCTGCCGGCTGACCTCAGCTGCATCACCGCACTTGCCTATGCGGATGACGGCACGTTGTGGCTGGCCAATGGCTCGGCCGAGCACGCGCCGTCGCAATGGGCCGCCGATCTGATGAAGAAGGGTGCCTCCGGTTCGCTGTGGAAGCGAGACGCCGCGGGCGGTGATTTCCGCAAAGTCGCCGGCGAGATTGCCTTTCCCTATGGCCTGCATCCAGTCGGCAGCGATGTGCTAGTCAGCGAAAGCTGGCGTCATCAGTTGGTGCGTTTCGATGGCGCGACGGGCAGCCGCTCGACGGTTCTGACGCATCTGCCCGGCTATCCCGCGCGGCTGTCACCTTCCGCCGATGGTGGGGCGTGGCTGACCCTGTTTGCGCCGCGCAACCGGCTGATCGAATTCGTGCTACAGGAAACGCATTACCGTCAGGACATGCTGAGCCAGGTGCCGCCTGCCTACTGGATCGCGCCAGCGCTGGCCTCCAGCCGCAGCTTCCTCGAGCCGCTGCAATGCGGCGGCATCCGCACCATGGGCATCCACAAGCCGTGGTCGCCGAGCCGCTCCTACGGGCTGGTGGTCAGGCTTGACCAGAAGATGCAGCCGCAATTCAGCCTGCACAGCCGCGCCAATGGCACGCGCCATGGCATCTGCAGCGTTGCGGAAAAGGACGGTCTTCTGTTCATCGCCTCCAGGGGCGGCGACTGCATCCTTTCCGTCGCCACGGGAGGTTTCTGATGGAACCGATTGTCCGTCTGGAGAATGTCACCAAGAACTACCGCGGCGTGCCCGCTGTGAAGAATGTCAGCTTCGACCTGCGCAAGGGCGAGATCCACGCGCTGCTTGGCGAGAACGGCGCGGGAAAATCGACGCTGACCAAGATCATCGCCGGTGTGGTCGACGCCACCTCGGGCAAGATGTTCCACAAGGGGCAGGAGATCGCCTACGCCTCGCCGCACGCGGCGCTTCAGGCCGGTATCGCCATGGTGTTCCAGGAAACCAGCTTGGTGCCGTCGATGACGGTGGCGCAGAACCTTTATCTCGGCACCGAAAAGTTCCTCAACCGGCTGCGCGGCACCTACATTTCGGCGCAGCAATTCCTGCAATCGCTGAACTTTCCCGTCGACCCGAACGCCATGGTGGCGACGCTGGGTGCTGCCAAGCGGCAGATGGTCGAGATCGCGCGCGCGGTGCACCACAATGCCGAGATCATCATCTTCGACGAGCCGACGGCGACGCTGACGCCGGAAGAAAAGCGGCACTTCTTCGCGCTGATCCGGCGGCTGAAGGCGAGCGGCGTGTCGATCGTCTTCATCAGCCACGCGCTGGAAGAGGCGCTCGATATCGCCGACCGCATCACCATCCTGCGCGACGGCGAGCTGGTCATCACCGACGACACCTCTGCTTTCGACCGCGACAGGATCGTTTCCGCCATGGTCGGGCGCACGCTGTCGGGACAGATCTACCGGCAGCGCGACGAAGCGAAGCTTCGCAAGGCGGGCAAGAAGGTGCTGTCGGTGCAGGACATCTCGATGAGCAATGTCGTGCGCAACACGTCCTTCTCGATCTTCGAGGGCCAGATCACCGGTGTGTTCGGGCTGATTGGCTCCGGCCGCACCGAAACCTTCAAGATCGTCTCCGGCATCTACAAGCGCGACTTTCTGCGCGGCGGCGCCATCGAGCTCGATGACAGGCCGGTGCGCTATCT
>NZ_RZQI01000680.1:0-3298 GCF_003998335.1 Mesorhizobium sp. M7A.F.Ca.CA.002.05.1.1
ATGCCGACGAGCCGAACTGCGACGTCTCCTCACCGGAGGAGAGCTTTGCGCTGCACGACATCGCGCCTGGCGAAGAGCTGACCTGCAACTACAACCATTTCTTCGAGACGGGTTTCGATTTTCTCGGCGACCGCCACCTGTCTGAAGACTCGGTCTAGTTTGCCGTCTTCTTGCGGGCCGGATAGCCGTTTGGATGCGCCGGTATCGCCTTCAGATAGGCGGCGATGGCCGCACGGTCCTGCGGCGTCAGTTCGGCCATGTTCCGTTGGACATCGACCATGGCGCCGCCGACCGAATCGAAATCGGGCGTGAAGCCGGTTTCGAGATAGTTGGCGATATCGGCCTCCGACCAGTCGGCGAGACCGCCCTCGCCCGATGTGATGTTCGGCACGACGCCATTGCCTTCGGCGGCCACGGCGCCCGCCAGCCACTCGTTCTTCTTCGTGCCGCCCGCAAGATCGCGCGGCGTGTGGCATTCGCCGCAATGGCCTGGCCCTTCGACCAGATAGCGGCCTGCCATCACCGGATCAGGCTTGCCTTCGGGGAAGGCAACAACCGGCTGATCGCTGAGATAGAGCAATTTCCACAGGCCGATGCCGCGGCGAATATTGAAGGGAAAACCGAGCGAATTGCCCGCTGCCTTGCCGGCGACGGCCGGCAACGTCTTCAAGAAGGCATAGAGATCGCCAATGTCAGCCGGATTCATGCGCGCGTAGGATGCATAGGGAAACGCCGGATAGAAATGCTCACCAGAAGGCGACACGCCCTTCAGCATGGCATTGGCGAGGTCCTCGACAGACCATGCGCCGATACCGTCCCTGGGATCTTGCGAAATGTTGGGCGGCACGAAGGTTCCGAACGGCGTCTTGAGTTCAAGGCCACCCACGAGTTGAAGCCGGGCGTCGCCCTGTGAGCCCGGCTTTGCATGGCAGGATGTGCAACCGCCGGCATAAAAGATGCGCTTGCCCCTGGCTGCGTCGCCAGGACCGAGCTTGGCCAGGGTTTCCCTGTCGAGCGTCACCGGCGCCGACAGGACCCACCCGGCAACCGCGCCGACGCCGCCCAGAATGACGACGGCGCCGACAAGTTTCTTCAGCCATGCCATGGCTGGTGATCAGCCCTTCTTGATTCTGTAGCCTTGATGGCAGGTGCCGCAATCCGAGCCGATAGCGCCGACTTGCGCCTTCAGCGCGTCGGCATCGGCGGGAGCCGCAGCGACCGCGGCCTTCACGTCTGCGAGATATTTGTCCTCGGCTGCGTTGAAGCCAGCCATGTCTTGCCAGATCTTCGGCGAGGCCGTGGTATCGCCGGTGTCGCTGCCGGCCGGGAACAGCGCATCGGCATCGAATTTTTCCGCATTCGCCTGCAACGCCTGAAGTTGCGTCAGCACAGCCGCGGCATCAAAGGGCTCCTCGCCCTTGACAACTTTCGACAGGCCGCCGACGATCTTTCCACGTTCCTTCATCAGTGCCTGCCGGTCGAGGACCGGGTCGGCAAAAGCCGCCGAGGCCGCGAGTGCGAGCATAGAGATGGCGATAACAAGCTTTCTCATTCAATTGGCTCCATGATGAAGGCATTTCGGGACAGGACGTTAACGGATGCCGTAGGAGGAAAATTCCCTCCCCGGACGACTTTTGCCAGATCTTTGCTTTTTATGGGACACTGAAAAAGAAAAGCCCCGGGTGATACCGGGGCTTCCTGGAAATCGATCACTTCGCCTTTTCGTACAATTCAAGGACATGGTCCCAGTTGATCAGGCTGTCGACGAACGCCTCGAGATATTTCGGCCGGGCGTTGCGATAGTCGATGTAATAGGAATGCTCCCAGACATCGACCCCGAGGATCGGCGACGCGCCATGGACGAGCGGGTTCTCGCCGTTCGGCGTCTTCGAGATCGCCAGCTTGCCATCCTTGACGGAAACCCAGGCCCAGCCGGAACCGAACTGGGTCGTGCCGGCGGCAATGAAGTCGGCCTTGAACTTGTCATAGCCACCGAGATCGCTATCAACTGCCTTCTGCAGGGCGCCCGGCAGCTTGTTGCCGCCGCCGCCTTTCTTCATCCACTTCCAGAAATGGATATGGTTGTAGTGCTGGGCGGCATTGTTGAAGAGGCCGGCATTCTTGCCGAACGACTGCTTGACCACCTCTTCGACCGACAGATCACCCAAGCCTGCCTCGGCGGCGAGCTTGTTTCCGTTATCGACATACGCCTTGTGGTGCTTGTCGTGGTGATATTCCAGCGTCTCTTTCGACATGTAAGGCTGCAAGGCCTCATAGTCGTAAGGCAGAGCGGGCAATTCAAAGGCCATGGATAGTACTCCCTCGTGGAAAAATCCGGTGTCGACACCGGAGTAAGATAGGTCTGGAATGGATTGGGACAACTCCGGATGAAGCGTCGGTCGCCTTTTTATCCGCTCAAGCAGCGGAAGTCGAATGCGCCCAATCCCAATAGAGTTCGCGCGCCTTTTTGGCCACCGGCCCGGGTTGCAGATTGCGATCCTCGATACGCGTGACCGGCACGACCTTGGAATGGTTCCCGGTCGAAAAAATTTCGTCCGCTTCGAGGAAATCGCGCACCGACAGCGTCTTTTCCGTGGTCTTGAACCCATACTCGCCAAGCAGCGTTATCGTGCGCGAGCGGGTGATGCCGGACAGGAAGGTGCCGTTCGGCGCCGGTGTAAAGACATGACCGTCCTTGACCAGGAAGATGTTCGAGGTCCCGGTCTCGGCAACGTTGCCCAGCATGTCGAGCACCATTGCGTTGTCGAAGCCGCGCATCTTGGCTTCGAGAATGGCCCGGCCGTTGTTGGGGTAAAGGCAGCCGGCCTTGGCGTTGGTCGGCATGGTTTCGATGGTCGGACGCCGGAACGGCGACACGGTCACCGAAAAGCCAGTCGCCGGAATCATCGGCGATTCATAGAGGCAAAGGCAAAAGCGGGTAGACGCCGGATCGGCCGGGACGCCCATATAGCCGCCATGCTCGGCCCAGTACATCGGCCTGATATAGACCGCCGTCTTGCCGTCGAACTTCTTCAACCCGTCCCATGTCAGCCCGACGATCTTGTCGGCGCTCATGTTCGGCTTCAGGCCGAGTGCGATCGCCGAAGAATTCACCCTGGCGGCATGGAGGTCGAGATCCGGCGCCACGCCTTCGAACCAGCGGCCACCGTCGAACACGCTGGTGCCGAGCCACATGGCGTGGCTGCGCGGCCCCAGAATGGCGACGTTGCCCTCGTGCCAATCACCATCGACGAAAGTCCATGTCGCGGATTGCGCCGCAGCCGCCAGTGTCATCGTG
>NZ_RZQI01000067.1:0-12380 GCF_003998335.1 Mesorhizobium sp. M7A.F.Ca.CA.002.05.1.1
GTGCACGCTTCTCGCCAGGCCTGATCGACGGCCGCCAAGCGGAGAACTTCAGCCGGGCAGTCGGTGCGTTTCAAGCGGCCAACGGACTGCCTGCCGACGGCAAGCTTAACCGCGAGACATGGGACAAGCTGGTCGCGAGCTCCTCGCGCCCGGCGCTTGAGACCTACGAGTTGACGCGCAAGGATGTGCGTGGACCGTTCACCAGGCGAATTCCGGCGCGCATGGAGAGGATGGCCCGCCTGCCCCGGCTCGCCTATCACAATGCCCTGGAAAAGATGGCGGAGCGCTTCCACAGCAGCGAGGAACTGCTTGAACGGCTCAATCCCGGCATCGGCTTCAGGAAGGCGGGGCAAAAGCTGCTGGTGCCAGCTGTAACCCGAGGTGATCCGCCGCAAGACATTGGGAACGTCGAGGTCGACAAGAGCGCTCGCCAGGTTCGCGTGCTCGACCCTTCCGGCAAAGCGCTTGCGACGTACCCCGCCTCGATCGGGAGCCAGGAGAAGCCCGCGCCGAGTGGCGAGGCAGAGGTCAAACGCGTGGTGCGCCACCCAACCTATCACTACGATCCCGAGTTTGCCTTCAAGGGGGTGAAGACGAAGCGCCCCTTCACGATCGCTGCCGGGCCGAACAATCCGGTGGGATCGGTCTGGATCGATTTGTCCATCGATAGTTATGGCATTCACGGGACTCCGGACCCAGGCAAGATCGGAAAGACCTTCTCGCATGGTTGCATCAGGCTGACCAACTGGGATGCCGAAGACCTCGCCTCCGAAGTGCAAAGAGGCACAAAGGTCGTCTTCAAGGAAGAAGCGGCAGGATCGGTCGAACAAGGATCGCAGTAGGCAGGCGCCACGGGCTAACTTTCGACCGTGTGACTGGCGTCACCGAAGGCGTAGGGCGGCGCCCCTACCCCAGCCACTTCTCGTAGTCGGACACCAGCAGATGGACCGGGGCAACGTCTTCGTCGATGTTGGAAAAACGGCCGATCGGTTCGCGAAACACATTGTCGGTGAGATCGTCATTGACGGTCGAGACCTCGCCGATCAGCACGTCCTTGCCCTCGGCCCAGAAGGCATGCCAGACGCCGGGCAGCAGCGTGACGCTCTGGCCCGGGTCGAGCTTCAGGAGCCCGCCCGCGGGCAGCCTGTGGATGGTTCCGTCGACCGGCACCGAAACCTCCGCCTTGGGATCGATGCCGCCGTCGCGGTCATGCATGAACAGTTCCAGCACCAGCTTGCCGCCGCCACGGTTGATGATGTCCTCGGCCTTGATGTTGTGGCGGTGCATCGGCGACAGCTGGTCCTTGCGCGAGATCATGATCTTCTCGGCATAGAGCATACCCATGCCCTTCTTCATGTCCTCGTAGCGGCCGTTGCGAACGGTGAACAGGAACAGGCCGAGTTCCCTGAATTTCTCTTGCCCGTAATCGGTGATGTCCCAGCCGAGCCGCGAGGTGAATACGGCCGACGAGTCGACCTGACGCGCCTTGGCCTCCTGCGGCGACCAATAGGCGAAGGGCGGCATGATGTAGCCGAACGAGCGGATGAAAGCGTCGGCTTCGCGGATGATGTCGTTGATGGCGGAGCGCTTCATGATCATGATCCCTTCGTATCGATTTGTCTGGCAGATCGCATAGCCGAACGCCGATGCGGTGTCGATCCATCTCGCCGTCCTGTCCGGCGTTGCGCAGGGCGTATGGACCACAGATCCGCTTGCCTGGCCGCGTGACATCACGGATTTTCAGGGCCATAAAACCCGCGGATTCCTCATGGGGTGAAAGATGATGCCGACCGTTCACGATCTCGATACGCCATCCATCCTGATCGACGCCGCGCGCGCGGAAGCCAACATTGCCCGCGCCCAGGCGCATGCCGACAAGAACGGGCTGAAGCTCCGGCCGCATATCAAGACGCACAAATTGCCCTACTGGGCGAAGAAGCAGATAGCGGCCGGCGCCGTCGGCATCACCTGCCAGAAGATCGGCGAGGCCGAGGTGATGGCCGATGCCGGGCTGAACGATATTTTTCTTCCCTACAACATCCTTGGGCGCGCCAAACTGGAACGCCTTCTGGCGCTGCACGGGCGCGTCACCCTGTCGGTGACAGCGGACAGCATGGAGACGCTCGAAGGGCTGGCAACCACCTTCACCGATGCCGGCCATCGTTTGCAGGTGCTGGTCGAATGCGACACCGGCATGGGACGCTGCGGCGTGCAGTCGGCTGATGAAGCGGTTGCGCTGGCAAGACAGATCGACAGAGCCGGTGGCCTCGCCTTCGGCGGACTGATGACCTACCCGGCCGCCGGGCGGGCAGCGGAGGCCGAAGCCTGGCTCGCCGGGGCCAAGCAGGCACTTGCCGCGTCGGGCCTCGCCTGCGACCGCATCTCCAGCGGCGGCACGCCGGATATGTGGCGCTCCAGCGATACATCCGTTGTCACCGAGTATCGTCCAGGCACCTACATCTATCTCGACCGCTATCAAGTCGCCAAAGGCGTCGGCGGCCTCGACGACTGTGCGCTGACGGTGCTGTCGACGGTGGTCAGCCATCCCACAGCGACGCGCGCTATCCTCGATGCCGGCAGCAAGGCGCTGTCCAGCGACACGCTGGGTCTCGCCGATTTCGGCGAGTTGCTCGGCGTGTCGGGAGCGCGGGTGACGGGCCTGAGCGAGGAGCACGGCACCGTCACGCTTTCGGGCGACGGCAAGCTGCGCATCGGCGAGCGCGTGCGTGTCGTGCCCGACCATTGCTGCGTCGTCACCAATTTGTTCAACGAGGTCAATCTGGTCGACGGCGACAAGGTGCTGGAAACGCTGCCGGTGGCCGCGCGGGGAAGGATGGGGTGAGACCGACGCGCCCGAACTGAACGCCACTCAGCGTTGAAGAACTGGACCCAGCGCCGCTTTCAATGGATCGAGGGCGTCGCCGTAGAGTTTCCAGCGCTCGACTGAGGATGAATAGATCGGCTGGCGCACCTGCCAGCGGCTCGGCGTCCGCACCGTGCGCTCGGTTTCGTGGAAACGGAGGCAGGCATCGTCCCATTCGATCCCGAGGAACCCGATCAATCCACGCGCTCGGTTTTCGAAATCGGCCACCGTTTCTTCGTAGGGCATGTCGTGGATATCAAGCGGGACGACCTTGGCCCAATGGCGCATCAAGCGATCATATTGCCGGTAATACTGCCCCAGCTTGTTCAGATCGGCATTGTAGCCATGCGCTTCGGAAAAATTATGCATGAAACAGGACGTGCAATTGTCCATCGGGTCGCGCCGGCAATGGATGATGCGGGCATTTGGCAAGATGAGGCTGATGAAGGCCAGCAGTTCGAAATTGTGCGGCATCTTGTCGACGACCAGCCGCGCCTTGCTGTTGCGCTTGTTGAGATCGTCAAGATATTTCGAGCCAAGCACTTTCGCCTTGGCCGGAGTGAGCGCCGCCATAGCCTTGGTGAAGACAGAAGGATCGAGCTTGTCGAACCCGAGTTCACCGGCCAATGAGCGAATGGTCGGCAGTTCGCCCGCGCCATAGATTTCGCGATGACTGGCGCATATCTGCTCGGTCAGCGTTGTTCCCGACCGTGGCATGCCGACGATGAAGACCGGGCGTCTCGACGGATTTCCCAATTTCGACCGCGCCGCGAAGAAGTCGGCATCGAAAGTGTCGATGAAACTGTCGTAAAGCTGGGTGTGCCGGTCAATGTCGAAATCATTGCCGGAAATTGCCTTGGCCTGCGCGAAATGGCGGATGGCCAGGCGATACTCGCGCTGATCGTTGAGCATCTTGCCGGCGGCGTGGTGCAGCACCACCCGCTCGCGATCGGTTGTCATGGGCAATTCCAGGCGAGCCCGTATTAAAGGCAACGCTGGATCGTCCTTGACCGCCCGGCGCGCTAGCGCCATTCCGGCCAGCGCCTCGACATGGCTCGGGTCGATGGCAAGCGCGCGGCCAAAACATTCGACCGCCTCGGCCTGCCGGCCGATGTCGGTGAGCAGATCGCCCATACCGGCAAGGGCCGTCAGCGACTGGCTGTCGACCGCCAGCGCCCGGCGATAGAAACCTTCGGCGACGTCGCCCTCGAGCTGGCTGCGGTAGGACCGGCCGAGATTGCACAAAGCTTCGATGAGCCGGCCGTCGAGCGCGATCGCCTTCTTTAGATGTTTGCGGGCGCGCTCGATGTCACCGGTGACATTATAGGCGTTGCCGAGATTGTTGCGGAAGATAGCGTTGCCCGGTTCGAGCTTGACCGCCCTTTCCATATAGGCAATGGCGGCGTCATGATGCTCGGCCTCGATGGCCAGAGTGCCCATGAGGTTCAGCGCCATGGCATTTTTCGGCTGCGTGCGAAGCACCGTCTGGTAGCAGAACTCGGCCTCGCGAAAACGCTTGCGCCGTTGCAGGTCGATGCCGCGCTGCAATGTCTTTTCCGCCGGTTCACCGGCGGTCGGAAGGGAGGCTGGCATTATTGCCGGCAGACCCAGAGGTTGCCGGCGGGGCAAAAGCGGCATCCGTCAAATCCAGGTCGCGGCTTGTGACAGGCCGGTCAAATCAGAACTTGTAGATAACGCCAAACTGCAGATTGTGGGAGTACAATTTGGCATCCTTGTAGGTATTGCTGCCGTCATTGTCGTCCAGATCGACGTTGGAGACGGCCTTGAAGCGATAGCCGAAATCGAGG
The DNA here is from genome assembly GCF_003998335.1 of Mesorhizobium sp. M7A.F.Ca.CA.002.05.1.1. Lineage (NCBI taxonomy): Bacteria > Pseudomonadati > Pseudomonadota > Alphaproteobacteria > Hyphomicrobiales > Phyllobacteriaceae > Mesorhizobium > Mesorhizobium sp. M7A.F.Ca.CA.002.05.1.1. The sequence goes on from NZ_RZQI01000067.1 coordinate 4,672, forward strand.
TCGACATTCTGCGTCACCGCATAGGTGACACCGGTTCCCAACTGGCCGGCGAAACCCCAGCCGCCAGGCCCATATCCAAAGTCGTCACCGTCAAAATGGGTATCGGCGGTAACATAAGCTGCGCCGATACCGCCGCCGACATAGAGCTTGGCATCGCCAAAATGCGCAACGTCGGCCCAGACATTGGCGAGCAGATAGGTCGCTGACAAATTGCCGGCCGCATCGCCTGAGTTGAAGACAACACCGTCGTAACTGCCGCTAAAAGAACTTGCTTTGTAGCGCGCGTAGGACAATTCGCCTTCGACACGAAACACATCGTTGATGCGCCGACCGACAGCACCGCCGATCACGAAGCCAGTATTAAGATCGACTGAATACCGAGAACCATCGTAGTCCGTCTTCACATCATTGGGGAAACTGGCGCCACCAAACAGTGTGACATACCAGAGATCCTCGGCCCTCGGGGCGTCGACGACAGCATCGGCGGCGTGCGCCGAACTCCAGCCAAGCCCCAATGCGAGTATCGATACCCCAGCCAGCAAACGCAGTTTCATCGTCGATTCCCCGCTCAATAACACTGAATGGCACTCAGCTCGGCTCAGGGGAAGATGTCAACGGACGGACGAAGTCGAGGCGACCTTTTGGGACACCTCGTTGCTATACAGCAACACAGCAGCATTGTTCAGGCGAAAGCAGGAGTAAGGTTGCTGCTGGTCGCAATTCGAGCGGCGAGAGGGGGAAACCTAATCGCGTCTCTCTGCCTGCCTAGCCGCGACCCGTCTCATGGCAATCACCCGGCGGCGGCGGATTTCGGTGCGCATCGCCATCAGGTGCAGCGCGAAGAACAGCACGGTGAAGCCGAGCGCCATCACCAGCAGCGGCCATAGCAGGCTGGGGTCGATGGTGGAGCCGCCCATGCGGAACACCGAGGCCGGCTGATGCAGCGTGTTCCACCAGTCGACCGAGAACTTGATGATCGGGATGTTGATGAAGCCTACCAGCGTGATGATGGCCGCGGCCCAGGCGGCGCGGCTGGCATCGTCGAGCGCGCGGGTCAGCGCGATGATGCCGAGATACATCAGGAGCAGCACGAACACCGAAGTCAGCCGAGCATCCCAGACCCACCAGGTGCCCCACATCGGCTTGCCCCAGATCGAACCGGTGATCAGCGCCAGCGCGGTGAAGACGGCGCCGATGGGCGCTGCGGATTTCAGCGCGACATCGGCCAACGGATGCCGCCAGACGAGCGTGCCGAGCGCCGAGACCGCCATCAGCGTGTAGCACATCATGGCGAGCCAGGCGAAAGGCACGTGGATATACATGATGCGGACGGTGATGCCCTGCTGGAAATCCTCAGGCGCGGCGAAGCTCATATAGAGCCCCACGGCGAGGATCAGTGTGGCGATCGTGGCCAGCCATGGCACGACCTTGTCCGCCAGCCCGACGAAGCGCGTCGGGTTGGCGAGATCCATCCAGCCGGTCAGGCGTGAAGTCGTGTCGCTCATGCGGTTCTACATAAACCGCCAACGCGTTTGGGGCAATCGAGCGGTGGTGTCGCAGACGCAATTGGGGCGGCCGTGCCTGTACTCTCACCCGGACCTACGGTCCGACCTCCCCACAAGGGGGAGGTAAAAGAAAGAGGCTCAGGCAGCCGCTTCCTGCTGTTGCTGCACGGTGCGGCTGAGGCGGCGAACCTCCTCGTCGTTGAGCAGGCCGCCGGCGCGCAGCAGGCTGGCGAAGCGGCCATTGCGCAGCGACAGCTCGGTGAAGCCGCCCATCTCGACCACCCTGCCCTTGTCCATGAACACGACCAGATCGGCGTCGCGAACGGTGGTCAGGCGGTGGGCGATGATGAAGGTCGTGCGGTCGCGGCGCAGCTCGTCGATCGCTTCCTTGACGCGGTCCTCGGTCTCGACGTCGAGCGCGCTGGTCGCCTCGTCGAGCACCAGGATCGGTGCGTCCTTCAGCACGGCGCGGGCAATGGCGATGCGCTGACGTTCGCCGCCCGAGAGCTGCCCGCCACGTTCGCCAACCACCGTGTCGTAACCATTGCTCTTCGACAGGATGAAGTCCTGTGCGGCAGCCGCATTGGCGGCGGCATGGATCTCGTCATTGCTTGCATCGGCGCGGCCAACACGGATGTTGTCCTCGATCGAGCGGTTGAGCAGCCCAGCATCCTGGAACACGGTGGCAATCGAATGGCGCACCGACTTGCGGGTCACGGTGCGGGTGTCGATGCCGTCGATCAGGATACGGCCATGGGACGGCGAGAAGACACGCTGCAGCAGGTTGATGAGCGTGGTCTTGCCGGCGCCCGTCGGGCCCACGATGGCGACGGTCTGGCCGGCCTGCACCTCGAAGGACACGTCGTCGATGCCTTGGCCGGAATTGGCGAATTCGAAGCCGACATTCTCGAAGCGGACATGGCCGGTGACGTTGGCAAGATCGCGCAGGCCGTCCGGCTCGGCGGCATCAGCCGCGGAGTCCTCGAGATGGTAGAAATCCTCGAGCTTGGCACGGGCCTCGGAAATCTGGTTTGCGAAAGCCGACATCTGGTCGAGGCGAGCGATCAGCATCGTGGCAAAACCGGTGAAGGCAATGACGTCGCCGACACCCAACTGACCACGAGTGACGAGATAGGAGCCGATCGACAACACGATCAGCATCGAGATTGCCGATGACAGACGGTGCAAGGCATTGGCCAGCGCCCACCAGTCGAGAACAGGGTTCTGCGCGTCGAGCAGGTTCTTAACGTAGCGGCGCAGCGTATCGGCCTCGTGGCCGAGGCGATTGTAGCTCTGCAGCACCGCAACGTTGCTGACCGAGTCGGTCACATGCGCGAACACCTTGTGGTAGTGGCGCTCGACCGCGGCCTGGCCCGCCTTGGTGCGGCGCATGACCATCCGGCCGATGCCGACATAGAGCAGCCCGAGGCCAAGCAGCACCAGCGACATGCGCAGGTCCATGCTGATCGCGGTCGGAACCAGCAGTACGAGGGCGACAGCCGTGGACAGATGCTGGCGCATGAATTCGAGCCAAAGGCTGAACAGGGTTTCGACGGCGCGCAGCATCGTATGCAGCGCATTGGAGGTGCCGTGCTGATGGTGCCAGGCGAGCGGCATGGTGATCACGCGCTCGAAGGACTCGCAAAGCACTTCGCTGCGCCGGGCATGGGCAAAACGGTCAGCGCCGCGCGCCACCATGACGAAAGCAACGATGTTGAAGGCGCCGAGACCGGCCCACATGACCAGCGTGGTGAAGACAGAGCCACGCTCGGAGATGGCGCCGATGACGCGACCGAACATAATCGGCTCGAGAAGCGCTACGATGGCGAGAGCCACGTTGGCCGAACAGATCAACGCAACGCGTTTCCTGTCCGCGGCCAGATAACCGAGAGCTCGCCAGTAGATTTGCAGAAGGGTCACCCCAGTTACTCCGCCACGCTGTTTATTGTGCACTGCATCATTTTATTCGTACCGGTTGATACGTCGCAAAACAATGGCCGTGTACCCCTTCAGTTCCCTTAGAGCGAACAAAAGATGGCGACGTTCCGAAATCTGCCGTGATCACCTAACGGTTTGAGAAGACAGGTAAAATGTCAGGCATGCGGCGAAATCATGGCAGTTGGCACGTGCTGCCACAATTTTAGTCAGCAACAATGTCGGACGGATGACTAAGGCCGAAATCGCCTTCAGTGAAGTATAGAACGAAACAAAGCTGCATGATGCCCCTCCATGCGAAGGAAGGGCCAACTCTCACTGCTCGTGGCGCCCCCTATCGGACGCCTCAAGCCTTTGATTTCATGCACTCCTCGGTGGCATGTCCTTCAATCGGCAGGCGGCAACGCCAGGCGGGACGGTGCCTCTCATCCCGCCGCGGCGGCAAAAGTCGCGCCCCGGATCCCAGGCCCGAGCGCATAGTTTTTGAGCACATGCATCAAGCCGGGATCCGGATGACCACCTCGGCAACTTCGCCGTCCTTCAGTTCGACTGCCGAACCCTTGGCCTTTGTCCCATTCACCTCCAGCGACACGGCCTTGGCCTTATTGTCGCGGATGACGCGAACCTTGAGTTCCGCCCCCAGCATTTTGAGATTTGCCGAGTAGCCGTCCCAGTGGCTCGGCAGCTTCGGCTTGAACTGGACACGCTTGCCGCGCCGCTCGATGCCCAGGATGCCTTCGACAGCAGCCCTGTAGAGCCAGCCGGCAGAGCCGGTGTACCAGGTCCAGCCGCCACGGCCGCCCTTGCCGTTGCCGGCAGTGTCGTCCCCGGCATAGATATCGGCCGCCACGACATAGGGCTCGACACGATAGTGCTCGGCCGTGGCCTCGTCGGTCGCATGGTTGACGGGGTTCAGCATCGAGAAACAGCGATAGGCCTCGTCGACCTGCCCCATCTCGGCGAGCGCGATGACGAACCATGTGGCGGCATGGGTGTACTGGCCGCCATTCTCGCGCACGCCGGGCGGATAGCTCTTGATGTAACCCGGGTCCTTCTCCGTCTTCGAGAAGGGCGGCGTGAACAGTTTGACGATCTTCAGCTTGTCGTCCACAAGCAGCTTCGTTGCTTGCTCCATCGCGGTGGTCGACCGTGCCGGATCGCCCTCTCCCGAAAGCACGCTCCAGGACTGGGCGATCGAGTCGATCTTGCACTCCTGCGAGTTGCGAGACCCCAAAGGGGTGCCGTCGTCGAAACTGCCGCGCCGGTACCATTCGCCGTCCCATGCGGTGCTCTCAAGCGCCCGCTTCAGCACATCGGCATGCTTTGCCCAGGCCTGTGCTCGCTTGGCATCGCCCTCGGCCTTGGCGACGGGGGCGAAATCGCCCAGCGTCTTCAGCAGGAACCAGCCGAGCCAGACGCTCTCGCCCTTGCCGTGCTCGCCAACGCGGTTCATGCCGTCGTTCCAGTCGCCGCCGAGGATCAGCGGCAGGCCCGCGGGGCTGCTGCGCTTGATGGCGAGATCGAGCGCACGCGCGCAATGGTCGTAGAGCGACGCCGTCTTCTTCGAGATTTCCGGGGTGAAGAAGGCATCGTGTTCGCCCTCGCCCAGCGGCTGTCCATCGATGAACGCCAATTGCTCCTTGAGGATGGTGGCATCGCCGGTGACCAGCAAATAGCGCGCCGTGGCGTGGGCAAGCCAGACCACGTCATCGGAGATCAGCGTGCGTACGCCAGCACCCGTGCGCGGCAGCCACCAGTGCTGCACGTCGCCTTCGGGGAACTGCCGCCGTGCCGCATTGAGGATCTGGTCGCGCGCCAGTTGCGGGTCATGCGCCAGCAGCGCCAGCGTATCCTGCAACTGGTCGCGGAAGCCGAAGGCACCGCTGGCCTGATAGAAGGCGGAGCGGGCACGGATGCGGCAGGCCAGGCTCTGATAGGGCAGCCAGTGATTGACCATGGCGTCGAGCGCCTTGTCAGGCGTCTCGACCTGGATGGTGTCGAGGAAGCCGCGCCATTCGCGCTCATTGTCGGCCAACCGCTGGTCGAAGTCCTTGACCTTATGCTCCTGCACCAGCGCGCTCGCCTCCTCGGCGGACTCGGCGTCACCGAGCAGCCAGAGCAGCGTCACGTCGCCGCCAGCCGGGATCTCGACGTCGCGGGCAATCGCCGCGCATGGATCGTCGCCGGCCTCGACACGGCCAGACAGCGCTGCACCACTCAGCACCGCCTGCGGCAGCTCGCTGGAGCCATGCCGGCCCAGGAACTCCGTCCGGTCTGTCGTCACCGAATGAACGCCGCCGTCAGCCGCGAGGAATGCAACGCGCTCGCCGAAATCCAGCCCGTAGGGGTTTTGTGCCAGCAGCGCCCCGCTGGCGGCATCCCGCGACGGGACGATGGTTGCCGCAGTGCGCGACCGGTGCCCGCCGAGCACCCATTCGGCATAGGCATAGACACGCAGCCGCGCCGGCACCGAGCCGGAATTCTGGATGCGCAGCCGCGAGATCTTCAGCGGATCGACCGGATCGACGACATGGGTGAGATCCATCGACAATGGTCCGCGCTTCGAGCGGAAGGTCGAGAAACCCTGGCCGTGCCAAGCCTCGTAGGTCATCGTGGGATCGCGCACCACGGCAGCGAGCGGCGAGAATGCCTTGCCGCTGGCCTGATCGTAGATATAGAGGCCCTCGCCCGGCCGGTTCGAGACCGGATCATTCGACCACGGCGTCAACTGGTAGTCGCGGCTGTTTCGGCTCCAGGTGAAGGCAGCGCCCTCGGCGGAGGTATGGAAGCCGAACGAGGCGTTGGAGACGACGTTGATCCACGGCTGCGGCGTCGTGCGCCGGCCGGCCAGGCGCACGACATAATGCCGCCCGTCGCCGTCGAAACCGCCAAAGCCGTTCCACTGGCTGAGACCGCTTCCATCAGCGCTGACATTGGCCACTGCCTGCGAGGCAGGAGTATGCGTCGTGGGTGTCGGCGACGGCAATTCACGCGGAATTGGCAATGCTGCCAGAGCGTCGCGCGCCTGCAGAGCCGCGGCCTCGGCGCGCTCGATCTGGTCGAAGATGGTGCCGTTGCGCGTGTGCAGGACCACCCGGGCGACAGCGAGCAGCGTCTTGTAGGTGGTTTCGTCCATGAGATCGCGGCGCACCGCGAATATGTGCTGGCGAGGTCCGAGCTCCTTGCCGCGCAGGCGGCTGTTTTCGCACAGCGTCTCGACCGCCCGCTGCAGGTCCTGGACATAGGAGGACGCCTGCTCGTTGACGACGACGAAGTCGATCATCATGCCGCGGGTGCGCATATATTCCTGGAAACGCAGCGCCTGGGCAACGATTTCGAGATCGGCGACGTCGCCGATCCTGACCAGGAAGATCGGGAAATCGCCGGAAATGCTTGTCGGCCACAGGCTCGACTGCTTGCCCAGCCCCGAGGCGATGGATTCAGCGGGAAGACGCAGGAACGGATCCGGATAGATCAGATAGCGCGCCAGCTTCTGCACATTGGCGGCATCGGTCAGACTGAGGCCCATATGGCGGGTCTGCACCTGGCTGCGCGTCCAGGCAAGCATGGCCTGGCGGGCAAAGCTCTCCGGATGGTCGAGGCGGGCGATGGCTTCGTCCAGCTCGGTGCGGCCAGCGCCGACGACGGTCCAGAAGGTCAGCGATATCTTCTTGTTGGCCGGCACGCGCACCTGGCGGCGCAGCGAGGCGACGGGATCAAGCGTAAAGCCTGAATGGCCGCCCAGCCTGGCGCCCGGGTCGAAAGCGGCCGCATCGACGATGGTACGGCCACGGCCGATGAAGGCGCGCCTGTCGGTCTCGGCCTCGGCATCGCGCGCCGATCCGGACGGATCGGTGACGAAATGCACCATGGCGATATCGGGCTCGCTGGTCTCGCGCTTGCGCCGCGTGGCGAAGATCGCCGCGTTGTTGGCAGAGATTTCGGTTTCCACGAACATCTTCGAGAATGCCGGATGCGCGTTGTCGGACGCCTCCAGGCCGAGCACCAGTTCGGCAAAGGAGGTCACTTCGATGTGACGGTCGGACGGACCGTCATTGTAGAGCGTGACCCGACGGCCCTCGCCATTGCCTTCCGAGATGACAATGCATTCGACCTCGGAGCGCAACGTGCCCACGGATTTGACGAAGCTCGCCTTGTCGTCGGAGAACAAGGTCTGCGCCTTTTCCTCGGCGGCGCGCTTCGGTTCGGCTGTAGCCGACCACCAGTCGCCTGAGCCTGCGTCACGCAGGAAGATGTAGGAGCCGAGCC
>NZ_RZQI01000681.1:0-3292 GCF_003998335.1 Mesorhizobium sp. M7A.F.Ca.CA.002.05.1.1
TGCTTCGAACGGGTAACCGGACCAATAATGTCGAAGGAATAGTCCGTCAATTTCTTAAAGGACTCTCCAAATTTATCACAGTATTTCTTCATGTTGTCTTCGTTGGTCAGGTCGGAATAACCAAGGTCGATCCACTTCCCTTCGATGAGAGACATCATTGTCTCGTTAGTCTTCTGCGCCCAAAGCCCCATGCCCGGATCCGGTCGCGTCGTTCCCAGAAGTTTGATCTTAGCCGCCGCCAATTCATCATATAACGCGGAAGCGCCAGCCGCCGGCGAGAGCAGTATCAATGTGAACAGCGTTGCGGACAATCTCAGCATGGGAGGTCCTCGATCAGCCAATTGTTGCGACATGACTTTGGCGACCAGTAATAAACGACCGTTGGTTTTCATAGGTCAAGGCTGATTGTTATGCTGGCCTGGCCTCAAGCTGGCGCGATGAAGGGCTTCGAAATCGCCTGGAAGACCGGCAGGGCTTCCATCCGTGTGGCGTGGGCTTCCAGAGCCGGAAAGCCCGTCAGCGAAACCAGCCCGGGATGGGCCTCGTCGATGAAGCGGAGCGCCGCGGCAACCGCGATGTCGGCGTGACCGATGCGGCCGTCGAACCAGTATGGTGTCGGCCCCTCCTGACGATCGGCCTCCAGCACAGCCAGAACAGCTTCGATCTGTGTACGGCAGCGCCCGATCCAGAGGTTCGAGACTTTCTCGTGCAGTCGCAATTCGTAGAACAGGCTGATCGCCTTGTCGCCCAGCCCGGTCGCAAGGGCCGAGACCTTCAGCGCCTGATGGCGCGCCGGTTCGGTCGCCGGAAACACCCGTCGGTCGGCCGGAACCAGGCTGTCGAGGTAGTCGAGCATCAAATGGCTCTCGATCAGCACCTCGCCATTGTGTCGAGCCCCAGTATCGGCACATTGTAGGGCCGAATCTTGTCGGCATCGCCGAAGGCCGACCAGGAACGATGTTCGTAGGCAATTCCATACAAGGTCAGCGCGATTCCGACGCGGCGGACGAAAGGCGAGTCATACTGGCCGATGAGGATCATGCCATTCTTGTACGGCAAGAGGCTGTTTAAGGCGTACTGCCAGAGGGCTTGAGTTTGATGGCCAATCGACCCCATCCTGCAGGTATATCTGCGCCGGCAATCCCGTCTCACTGAAGTAACAGCCCATGGCTCTTTTCGAACTCACCCTTGTCCTGCTTTTGATCGCTGTCGCGCTGACGGCGCTGTCGCGGCGCGTACAGGTTCCCTATCCCTCTTTGCTGGCGCTGGCCGGGGTGGCCATCGCCTTCGTGCCTGGCGTGCCGACCATAGAGATCGATCCGGAACTGGCGCTAGCCCTGTTCATCGCGCCGGTGCTGCTCGATGCCGCCTATGATACCTCGCTGCGCGATCTCAACCGCTACAGGGTGCCGCTTGTGCTGCTGGCGCTTGGCGCCGTCCTTTTCACGACAGCGACGGTCGCACTTGCCGGCTGGGCGATGGCAGGCCTGCCGATCGCCGCGGCCATAGCGCTTGGCGCCATCGTGGCGCCGCCCGATGCGGTTGCGGCATCGGCCGTGCTTGGCCAGTTCAAGGTGCCGCACCGCATCACTGCCATTCTGCAAGGCGAGAGCCTGCTCAACGACGCCACCGCCTTGCTGATCTACCGGATGGCGATTTCGGCGGCGGCAGGTTCCATTCTGCTGAGCAGCGCCGTTCCGATGATCCTGCTGTCCACGCTCGGCAGTCTTGCGGCCGGCTACCTGCTTGGCCGGGTGTCTCTGATGACGCTGGGCCGGATCGAAGACCCGGCGAGCGGCACTGTGGTGCAATTTGCCGGCACATTCGGGGTCTGGATCCTGGCCGACAGGATCGGACTGTCGGCCATCATCACCATAGTCGTCTATGCCATGACGATCGCCCGCACCGCGCCGCGCCGCATGCCGGCCAGAAACCGCATCAGCTCCTATTCGGTCTGGGAGACGGCGGTCTTCGTGCTCAATGTTCTGGCTTTCGTGCTGATGGGCCTGCAGGCGCGTACGATCGTCGGCCGGCTTGCCGGGCAAGGGCAGACCGATGCGTTCGTCCTGGCTGGGACAGTGCTTGCCATCGTCATCGTCTCACGCCTCATCTGGGTGTTGGGGTGCGGCGCGATCATCAGGTGGTTTGGCCGTTTCGGCGTGGCTGATCGTCAGCGTGACGCTCCGTCGTTTCGTGGCGGCGTGCTGATCGGCTGGTGCGGGATGCGCGGTTTGGTGACGCTTGCGGCGGCATTCGCCCTGCCGGCTGACTTCCCGGCCCGCGACCCGATCGTGCTCGCTGCCTTCACGGTTGTGCTCGGCACGCTGGTGCTGCAAGGCATGAGCCTGAAGCCGCTGCTGCGCCTGCTGAACCTCGACCCTGACGAAACGGTCGACCGCGAGATCGCGCAGGCGCGCGTCGTGGTCATGCAAGCCGCGCTCGACATATTGAGCGGCAAGACATCGGACGCGGCGGCCGCGGTGCGCGAGCAATATGCCGCTCAACGCAAGATCGCCAAAAATCCCGACGATGCCCAGGCGGCGACCGAATATGACCGCTTGCGTCTTTATGCGATCAAGAGCCAGCGCGACGCGCTGGAGGAATTGCGCCGCAACGGGACGATTGGCGACGAAGCCTATCATCGCCTTGAGGAAGAGATCGACTGGACCGAACTGGCGGCGTCGCCACCCGGCCGTTTCCAGCCGCTGAATACATAAGGCATCGCACGCCGTTTTCCGGCGCACGGAAGATATCGAAGTGCTTCGGGATCGGTGCATGATCCCGGTGAAGGGCAAGGCTGGTCCAAGCCACGTCCATTCTCCTGCACATTGCCACCGTGGCATCGAACCGTTACTGCCAACACGAAATTGAGCCGGATAAGCAATGAAGCTGGTCAGCTACAACATCCAGTACGGGTTCGGCGGCGACGGCCGCTACGATCTTTCGCGCGCCGCGCGCATCGTTGCCGGCGCCGACATCATTGCGCTGCAAGAGGTCGAGCGGCACTGGCAGCGCAGCAATTTCGACGACCAGCCGGAACTGCTTTCGCGTCTGCTGCCCGAACATCACTGGGTCTACGGCCCGGCCTTCGACATGGATGCCAGCGAAAGGCGCGACGGCCGTCTGGTCAATCGGCGCCGCCAGTTTGGCACCATGCTGCTGTCGAAACTTCCGATCGTCTGGTCGCGGCTGCATGCGCTGCCGATGCGCCGCACGCAGCGGCCGCTCAACACCCGCAACGCCGCGCTTGAATGCATGATCCGCACCCCGGCAGGGCCGGTGCGGGGGTTGT
>NZ_RZQI01000682.1:0-3290 GCF_003998335.1 Mesorhizobium sp. M7A.F.Ca.CA.002.05.1.1
GGTGCTTGGCATGGACGAGGTTCGGATCCGGGTGATGGCCGCCGAAATCCGGCAGCGGCTTGAAATTGCGGCAGGTGCCGTTGGGCGCGCCAAGCCGGTTCTCCAGGATCTCCTTGGCGTAGGGGCCGGTCACCGCGTGCATGGCGTCGAAGCGCATGCGGAAGCCGGATTTGAACAGTTTGCGCAGGGCATCGAAATCGAACAGGCTTTCCATCAGTTCGGCATAGTCGGCGACCGGGTCGATGATCTCGACCGTCATGCCGGCGGCCTTGACCGTGCCTGTTGTGTCGATGTCGATCGGATCGATATCGGCGATCTTGAAGCTTGAGATTGTCTTGGTTTTCTCGAACATCGCGTCGGTCAGCTTTTCCGGCGCCGGGCCGCCATTGCCGGCATTGTACTTGATGCCGAAATCCTCATGCGGGCCGCCGGGATTATGGCTGGCCGACAGGATGATGCCGCCAAAGGTCTTGTACTTGCGGATGACATGCGAGGCGGCCGGCGTCGACAGGATGCCGCCCTGCCCGACCATCACCTTGCCGAAGCCGTTGGCGGCGGCCATGGCGATGGCCTTCTGGATGACCTCGCGATTGTAGAACCGGCCGTCACCGCCAATCACCAGGGTCTTGCCCTTGAAACCGTCGAGCGCGTCGAAGATCGACTGGATGAAATTCTCGGCATAGTGCTCCTGCTGAAAGACAGGCACCTTCTTGCGCAGGCCCGACGTGCCGGGCCTCTGGTCGGAATAAGGCTTGGTGGGGACGGTCCGTATCATGCTTCAGGCAACCCTTTTCGAAAGTAGCGAGCGATAGAGTTCGACATATTTTTCGGCGCTCTTGTCCCACGACACATCGGCCTTCATGCCCTGGCGCTGCAGCGATTCCCAGACCGTCGGACTGGCATGGGCGTCGACGAGGCGGCGGATGGCGTGCAGCAAGGCACCGCCATTGTTGGGCGCGAACTGGAGGCCGGTGGCGACACCGGCAGAGACGGCGGCCTCATTGGCGTCGATGACCGTATCGGCGAGGCCCCCGGTGCGCGCGACCACCGGCACGCAGCCATAGCGCAGGCCGTAAAGCTGCGTCAGCCCGCACGGTTCGAAGCGCGAGGGGATGACGATGGCGTCACAGCCACCCTGCATGATGTGCGACAGCCCCTCATCGTAGCCGACGACCACACCGATACGGCCGCGATGCCGGGCGGCAGCGGCAAGCAGCGCGCCTTCGAGACCAGCATCGCCCGATCCTAGGATGGCCAGCCGCGCGCCAGTGGCAACGATGCCGTCGATCACCAGCGCCAGTATGTCCATCCCCTTCTGCCAGGTCAGCCGGCTGACCACGCAGACGATCGGGCTGTCGTCACGCTCAAGACTGAAGCGGTCCTCCACGGCAGTCCTGTTGGGCGCGCGCGCCTTCAGTGTGCTCGCCTTGTAGGGGGATACCAGATGCTTGTCGGTTTCCGGATCCCAGATGCCGGTGTCGATGCCGTTGACGATGCCATAGAGATCGCTGGAGCGCATGTTGATGAGGCCGTCGAGACCCATGCCGAATTCCGCCGAGCGGATCTCCTGCGCGTAGGTCGGGCTGACCGTGGTGATCGCCCAGGCGGCCTGCAGGCCAGCCTTGAGGAAGCCGACACCACCATAATATTCGACGCCGTCGAGCGCCATCGCCGCCGCCGGCAAGCCGAGTTCACCGAAGATGCCGGCGCCGAACTGGCCCTGGAAGGCGAGATTGTGGACGGTCATCATCGAGGGAATGCCAACTGCCTTGCCGTAGCGCATGTAGGCCAGGGTCATCGCAGACTGCCAGTCATGGGCATGGACGATGTCGGGCTGGTAGCCCGAGATGGCGCCGCCGGCGATATCGCCGCCGACCTGGCTTAGTGCTGCGAAGCGCCGCCAGTTGTCTGGCCAGTCCACGCCGGTGGCATTGCCGTAGGGACCGCCGGGACGGTCGAACAGATGCGGCGCATCGAGCACGAACAGTTCGAGCCCGGCGAGTTGGACTGAATGGACGGAGGCCTTGCCGCCCTGCAGCAAGGGATATTGCAGAACCGCCCGCTTCTTCTTGAAGGCGGCCATGACGGTCGGAAAGCCCGGGATGAGCGTGCGCACGGTCACGCCCTTGGCCGCCAAGGCGATGGGCAGCGCGCCGGTCACGTCGGCAAGCCCTCCGGTCTTGATCAGCGGAAAGATCTCGGGCGTGACCGACAGAACCTGCATGCGTTAGAGCCCTAACTTGTCGATCATGTCCTGCGTGACCAGGCAGATGCCCTTTTCGGAAACGCGGAAGCGCTTGGCGTCGAGAATAGGATCTTCGCCGACCACCAGCCCTTCCGGTATCCTAACACCATGGTCGATGACCACGCGCTTCAACTTTGCGTTCCGGCCGACATGAACGTCGGGCAGCATGACGACTTCTTCCAGCGTCGAATAGGAATTGATGCGCGCGCCGGTGAAGATCAGGCTTTTTTTCAGCGAAGCCCCCGAGACGATGCAATCGCCCGAGACAAGCGAAGACACAGCCGAACCGCGGCGGCCATCCTCGTCATGCACGAACTTTGCCGGCGGCTTCAATTCGGCATAGGTCCAGATCGGCCAGTCGCGGTCGTAGAGATCGAGCTCGGGCGTGATATCGGTCAGGTCGATATTGGCTTCCCAATAGGCATCGACCGTTCCGACGTCGCGCCAGTAGGCTTCGTTCTCGGCGGTCGAGCGGACGCAGGATTTAGCGAAGCGATGCGCGATCGCCTTACCGTGCTGGACGATATAGGGGATGATGTCCTTGCCGAAGTCGCGGCTTGAGCCCGCCTCGGCCGCATCGCGGCGCAACTGCTCCATCAGGAATTTGGTCTTGAAGACGTAGATGCCCATCGAAGCCAGCGCGAATTCCGGCTTATCGGGAATGCCGGGCGGATCGGCGGGTTTTTCGACGAAGGCGATGATGTTGTCCTTGGCATCGACATGCATGACGCCGAAGCCGGTGGCTTCCATGCGCGGCACTTCGAGGCAGCCGACGGTGACGTCGGCATTGGCGTCGACGTGCTGGCGAAGCATCATCTCGTAGTCCATCTTGTAGATGTGGTCGCCGGCCAGGATGACCATGTATTCGGGGCCGTAGGCCTCAATGATGTCGATGTTCTGATAGACGGCATCGGCGGTGCCTTCATACCACTGCGTTTCCGAGACGCGCTGGCTGGCCGGCAGGATGTCGAAACTCTCGTTTCGTTCAGGGCGCAGGAAGTTCCAGCCGCGCTGCAGATGGCGGATCAGCGAATGTGCCTTGTAC
>NZ_RZQI01000683.1:0-3290 GCF_003998335.1 Mesorhizobium sp. M7A.F.Ca.CA.002.05.1.1
TCTGCGGGTCGAAGTAGTGGGAATGCCGATCGATGACTTCCTGAATTGGCTTGACGGTCGAAAGCTGCCGGCCATGATCGGACAGGCGGCCTTGCAACTCCTGTTCGCGAGCGGCGACGAAGGCGCGAATTTCGGCGGGCGTCTTCTCCCAGGCACCTTTGACGACATCAGCGCCCTGAAGACCTTTCCAGTTGTCAGGCAGGGGAACCGTGCCGGCGCCAGGCGTCAGACCATCGCCAGCCGGTTCCCCGCCATCACCGCCTTTCGGCGATATCGTATCGGCCGCTTCGGACCGGTCCCCGCTTGCAAACCTGCCGTTCTCACGCTCCGCCCCGTTATCGCGTTCGTTCTTGTTCCAGATGGCTTCCAGAGCCGTATCATCGGCGGCAGCATTGTCGTTGATCGCGCCGGCATCGACGACGACCGGTGCGGCTTCAGCCACGGCAGCAAGTTGAGCGCTCATCGAAATTCCTCTGACACCTGAAGGCCCCGCTTCTGGCAGAAGTCGGGATTGCGAAATTTGCCCTTGGTCGGGGAAAGGCTGGGCTCGTACTCGACGCAATTGTGTTTCTTCAGATCATCGCGCCGCTGAGAGCGTGAGCCGATTACCGCGCCGTTGATCGGCGAGCGGTACTCCGGAATGTCGGAGATGACATTCGGCATGCTGATCTGGCCGGCGAATGGCTTCTCCATGGGAGCGCCCGTTTGCCGGTCAACGAAGATGCCGTTTCGAAACACGTACCGAGCCATTTCAAGTCCCGCTTGGAGGCAGGATGAAGGGTGCGGTCTGTCGGTGCGAAAAGATAAGCCGTTTGGAATTCAGGAGAGAAGCAGGACCATCAGCGTGTCGTCGTCGACCATGGCGTCGAGTTCGCGGGAGATCATCAGTTGGCCCATCTTGGCCATGATAGAGGCCATGGGGTCGGCTTGGGGCAGTTGAGGGACATGCATCTTTGCCATAAGCGCTTCAACCATGGCCGGCGTCAGCTCCGGCAGGATTTCCGATTCAAGGGGTTCAACTTTGCGGGCGTGAATGTCGACGGGCTTGCCGTGCCGGTCCAGATAGATCGTTGGGCGCCGCCTGTAGTGACCGGCGCCAGGTTGGCGAGTGTCAGTTTCAGGGGGCACAATCTGAAACGCATTTGCCTGGAACGCATTCCCCTGGAAGGCTGTGGCGAAGGCCATATCCCGATCCTATAGGCCGGACGCTGCCACAAAAAACGCGTCGATCTGCCCGTCGTCGAAACCGAGCGCGGCGAAGCCGGCCAGCATCATAGGTTCCGTCCGGACGAACGAGCCGCTATTCTCGTATGCGATCTGAACTGCCCTGCTCTGTGCTGAGACGAACGATTCTACCGCATCGAGCAGACCTGATGCCAGAAGCTGTAGTTTGAACTGCCTGGCCGAGACACTGGCAGGGATCTCCGGTTTGCTCACAGTCGGCACATAGGGCGCAACAACCCCAGCGATGGCAACCGCAAAAATTTCTGGCCCATAAACCGTGTCGTCGTCGGGAGAGGCAGAAAACGGGATCCAGCCGAATTGCGGATGGTTGATCTCAACATCGATCGTGCCGGCCGCATTGTATTTCGGGTTGCGGAACTCCATCAGGAAATCCTCATCGCCAAGAACGTTCTGCGTCGGATTGCGCCGCCGCCCGTGGAGACACGACCCATAGCGCGCCAAGTTCCCGACAGAGCCGTGCCGCCTTTGATAAAAGGTGCGCCACCCGAGCCATACGTGGTGTCATCGCCGGGGTCTGTCGTGACGGCTTCTGAGAAACCAGCCGGTTGCAGCGTAGACCCGGCCATCGTTAGACCTTCCGTGATCAACGTGGCAGTTAGGCTGAACACTTGGGCGTAAGTACCGACCGCGCCGAAAGCGAGGGCAGCGTTGCCGGCACCAAAATCAACGGCGGCAACGGCGGCAGTCACAAAAGCGGTGCTTGCAATTTGGGTATTGTTGGTGCCGGGAGCCGCTGTTGCGGTGGTCATGTTGCTGGCAACACCCGACGCGGGCGTTCCCAACGCGCCGCCAACAAAATATGCTGCACCGGTTCCTACTTCGTCGGTGAGAGCAGCCCGCAAATTAGCCGATGATGGGGTCGCAAGAAACGCGGCGATGCCCGCAGCCAACCCCGAAACACCCGTGGCGATGGGGAGGCCGGTCAAGTTAGTTGCGACACCCGATGCAGGTGTGCCCAACGCGCCGCCGACGAAATAAGCCGAGCCAGTTCCTACCTCATCGGTAAGCAAGGTCCGGAGGTTTGCCGACGATGGTGCGGCGACGAATGCGTCAAAATTGGCCGCGCGAGCGATGGCTCCCCAAGAAGTGAGGTTGGCGGTGAGGGGTTGGTAAGCGGCGGCGGCATCCGATACCGATAGAGCGGTCTGGGTGACACCGTTGATCCGGTAAAACAGGCCCGTGGTTGCGGTCCACATGTCGCCGTTCGCCGGAGCGTTCGGTGCAACACCGTGCGGAAGTCTAATCGATGCCGCCGTGGTGGAACTGGTCTTGAATGTCTGGATAATGGTCCACTGCGAGGCGTTGTCGAGGGACGCCATCGCCTTGGTGACGCCGTTTACCCGAACGTACAAGCCAAAGGCAGCAGTGGTCCAGAAATCGCCATCCGCAGGCGCATTTGGCACAATGCCGTGGGGAACATTAAAACCCGCGCCAAGCACCGCTTCCGACGCGTCCGTTACCAGCTTGCCGGTCATCGTCCCGCCAGCAAGAGGCAGGCAGACCAGGGATGCCGCCGTCGCGAAATCCGATATCGTGGCGGCAAGCTGTGTGCCGGTGTGGTTCGCTCTGGCGAGCAGGAAGGCGTCCGAGCTATTGGCCGTGGCGCCATCGGCCACGTTGAGCAGCGCGCGAACCTGTGCGGGCGTCAATTCCTCGGTGTCGCCCGTCAACGCGCTTACCCGGCCAAGGATGGTCTCTGTGGCCTGGGTCAGGGCGTGTTCGTCGTTCCAGTTCGATGGCTGGACAATCGTCGGGTCGCCCGCGTCGGGAATGAGCGACGTGAACTTATGCTTCAGCGATACAGTCATTGCATCGGCACCGTTTCAACACCGATCGGGCGGCCCTGCGGGTCTTTGATGACCTTCTTCGGCGCGGTGAGTGCCTTGGTGACCATGATCATGAACTGGCCGAACTGCTCACGTTGGGCGGCCATCTCTTTCAAAACCGCCTCGCCGCCGATCGGGTCAATCTGAATTGGCGGAGGAACAATGCCGTTCGCGGCCAAGACCTGGTTCTGATCGGTTGCAGCCGCAATCTGCTTGGAG
>NZ_RZQI01000684.1:0-3288 GCF_003998335.1 Mesorhizobium sp. M7A.F.Ca.CA.002.05.1.1
GCCGCCACGAGCCCTGGCGATTGCGGCAGCGCAACCGGTGTCGGTCCATATCCACGCGCTGCAAGCGATGGCCGATCTCAGCATCACTCCCGGCCATGCCGGCCCGGTCGTTGCCTCGATGGTCATCATGAGCGGCGATTTCGGCCCGCTCGACGCCAAGGAGGTGACGCTTGTGCTGTCAAAACCCGATTCCGGCATCGAGCCGCTGAAGCGCGCTGCGAGCAAGCCCGGTGACGGCAGCTGGCGCGTCGACAACCTCGTCATCCCGGTGCCGGGCCGGTGGACGGTGCGCATCGACATACTGGTCTCGGACTTCGAGATGGTGAAGATCGAGGCGCCCGTCGATATCAGGCCGTAGCGTCGGCCTTATGGTCCTCACGAAATAGCACCCGCAAAAAGGAGCGACCCAGTCGGCAAATGACGACTGTCAAAATGGTCGCTTTCGTTCGACTTTGGCGGCCATCACTTCGGTTTCGATGCCAATCGCGGTCGTCTCGCCCTATCGAGGCGCATTGGCAAGGGCAAGCGAGGACAAATCGCATGAAGAAGGAGCAACGCCTCTCCACTGCGGGGAACGAGAATGCCGGGCGCAATAGGCGACAACCAAACTTCAGGGCGCTGGCTGCGCACAACGACCTTGGCGCTCTCATCGAAAAACTTGATCGTGATCCGACGGAGCCGATGCCTGTCGACATCATCAATCATCTCAGCCTGGGCCGATTTCCGGACGCCCGCAAGGTGGCTGAGCGGGTCTCTGCGCCGAAGGGCTATGTGCCGCGATTGGAATCGAGGCTCAACCTGCCTGTTGCGAAGGCCGTCGCGCGGCCTGAGGGCAAGCCGACGCGCACGGGCAGGCGAAACGAGGATCTGCTCAAGGCCTATGTTCCTCGCCATCTCGCTGTGCGAACGGTCCCACGGTTGCGACCGTTCTTTGCTGGACCGGACGGCGATATTGCCGTCAAGCGGTCGGGGCTTACGGCTATCGGCATGGATCTGGTGGCGTTTCCCTGGTCGGCGATAGGCCACATCCGCACCTTCTCCGAAGGCAAGGAGCTTCCAGGAGGCACCGCCTTCATGGTTGGGCCGAACCTGTTGATGACAGCCAGCCATGTCATGCCGTGGGACTACAGCGGCAACTGTCAAATCGAATTCACGCCGGCTATGTACCCGGGTCACTCCCCTCGCTTCGGCTCCACATGGGTCAGCGACTGGTATGGCGTCAGGCATGACGGCTTCTGGGATATGGCGTTCAAAGCGGATGCCAGCGACTATGCAATCTGCAGGACGATTGATCCGATTGGCAACGTCTGCGGCTGGCTGGGTACGCAGGCCTTCGACGACCACGATGAGTATTTCGACCATCTTTACATGAGCGCTGGCTATCCTGATTTCGCCGCCGGATACCCGGCTGTCGAGCTGGCTGCCTTCATAAGAGATGTCGACGGAGACAAGCATGCGCGCGAGCTTGAAACGACAAACTTCGCCGGCCACGGGTGGTCGGGAGGACCTCTGTTCGGCTTCATCCGCGACGACTGGCGCGTCGTGGGAGTTTGCCATGGCCAGGAAACCGAGTTCGTGGTTCCCTTCCCGCCTTGGAACCCTCCTTGGAACGTGAATCTGCTCTTTGCCGGAGGGGACGCAATGGTGGATTTGGTCTACCATGGCTATGCCAACTACAATTTCTGAACCCGCTTCTCCCTCGACGCCGGCACCTGAACTTCCCGGCGGCCGCGCCGATTGCCAATCTTCTCGGGCTCTGGTCTTCACGTTCGATCCGCGCAACACAATTCGGCGAGGCGGTTGACGCGGCCCGAAAGGCCCGTCAATCATCCCGTGAAGAATGGCATCCCGTGATGAATGGGCATCCGCGCAAATCGCGGGCTCGAACCAACAAGATCCGAAGCAGGGAAGAAACGATGGAAAATGCCGAAATCGGCCTGATCGGCCTTGGCACGATGGGCTCCAACCTGGCGCTCAACATCGCCGAGCACGGGCACCGCATCGCTGTCTTCAACCGCACCAGGGCGCGCACCGACGCTTTCATCGAGAACGCCGGCGCGCTCAGGGACATGGTCGTGCCCTGCTACAGCCTGGAAGAGCTTGCCGCCGCCATCCGGCCGCCGCGCCCGATCATCATCATGGTGCTGGCCGGCAAGCCGGTCGACGAACAGATCGCTGCGCTGCGCGGCGTGCTGTCGGCCAATGACATCGTCATCGATGCCGGCAACGCCAATTTCCGCGACACGATGCGGCGCTTCTCCGAGCTTTCCGGCTCGGACCTCACCTTCATCGGCATGGGCGTGTCCGGTGGCGAGGAGGGCGCGCGCCACGGGCCGTCGATCATGGTCGGCGGCACAGAGGACTCATGGAAGCGCGTCGAGAAGGTGCTGACGGCGATCTCCGCCAAGTTCAAGGACGAACCCTGCGCGGCATGGCTCGGCACCGACGGTGCCGGGCATTTCGTCAAGACCATCCACAACGGCATCGAATATGCCGACATGCAGATGATCGCCGAAATTTACGGCATCTTGCGCGACGGCCTGGGCATGGGCCCGAAAGAGATCGGCGCGGTGTTTGCCAACTGGAACAAGGGCCGGCTCAACTCCTACCTGATCGAGATCACCGCCAAGGTGCTGGCATCAGACGATCCGAAGACCGGCAAGCCGGTGGTCGACATCATCCTCGACCGCGCCGGCCAGAAGGGCACCGGCAAATGGTCGGGCATCGAGGCGCAGCAACTCGGCATTCCGGCGACGGCGATCGAGGCGGCGGTGGCGGCACGCGTTCTGTCATCGATCAAGGACGAGCGGCTGGCGGCGGAAAAGGCCTACGGCAACGTCGGCGTGACGAAGATTTCCGGTGACAAAGATGCCCTGCTGGAAGATCTGGAGTTGGCGCTGTTCGCCGGCAAGATCGCCGCCTACGCCCAAGGTTTTGCGGTGATGAGCGGCGCCTCCAAGGAATTCAACTGGAACCTGCCGATGCCGACCATCGCCAGGATCTGGCGCGCCGGCTGCATCATCCGCTCGCAGATGCTCGACACCATGGCGGAAGCCTTCAGCAAGGGCGGCGCCTCGACCAACCTCCTGATGGCCCCGGCCTTCATCGCGCTGATGCAGGAGGCGCATCCGTCGCTGCGCCGCATCGTGGCGAGGGCTTCGGAGGCCGGTTCGCCGGTGCCGGCGCTGTCTTCCGCACTTGCCTATTTCGACAGCTACCGCCAGGGCCGCGGCACCTCGAACCTGATCCAGGCGCAGCGCGACTTCTTCGGCGCGCACGGCTTCGAGC
>NZ_RZQI01000685.1:0-3283 GCF_003998335.1 Mesorhizobium sp. M7A.F.Ca.CA.002.05.1.1
ATCGTGCGCATTTCGCATTCGCGCGGAATTCCGGTGCTGGTCGACGGCAGTCAGAGCGCCGTGCATATGCCTATCGACGTGCAGGATCTCGACTGCGACTTTTTCGTCTTCACCGGGCACAAGGTTTATGGCCCGTCGGGCATCGGCGTGCTCTACGGCAAGAAGGACATTCTCGCTGGCATGCGGCCCTTCATGGGCGGCGGCGAGATGATCGAGGAGGTGACGGAAGACATCGTCACCTACAACGAGCCGCCGCACCGCTTCGAGGCCGGCACGCCGCCGATCGTCCAGGCGATCGGGCTGGGTGCCGCGCTCGACTATATGGAAACGATCGGCCGCGAGCGCATTGCCGCCCATGAGGAAGACCTCAAGAACTACGCGCATGAGCGGCTGCGCTCCATCAATTCGCTGCGCATCTTCGGTGATGCGCCCGGCAAGGGCGCCATCATCTCGTTCGAACTGCAAGGCATTCATGCGCATGACGTGTCGATGGTGATAGACAGGCAGGGCGTTGCGGTGCGGGCGGGCACGCATTGCGCCCAGCCGCTGTTGAAACGCTTCGGCGTAACCTCCACATGCAGGGCATCGTTCGGCATGTATAATACCAGGGCCGAAGTCGACGCTTTGGCCGAGGCGCTTGAAAAAGCGCGCAAATTCTTCGGATGACGAGTTTTTTGGGTGACGACCATGGATGATGCAAGCATCGCTGCCGAGACCACTCCGGAAACCGCGCCCAATACGCTGGTTTCGGGATCAGCCATTCCAGCCGACGAACTGGCGCGGCTGACCGACGACATCGTCTCGGCGCTGAAGACGGTCTACGATCCGGAAATCCCGGCCGATATCTACGAGCTCGGCCTGATCTACAAGATCGACATCGAGGACAATCGCTCGGTCAAGATCGACATGACGCTGACCGCTCCGGGCTGCCCTGTCGCCGGCGAAATGCCCGGCTGGGTCGAAAATGCCGTCGGCGCCGTCGAAGGCGTGTCCGGCGTCGAGGTCAACATGACCTTCGACCCGCCGTGGTCGGCCGACCGCATGTCGGAAGAGGCGCAGGTCGCGGTGGGTTGGTACTAGCGTTGGGCCTGGCATACTTGCGCCAGGGGTAAAACTTCACCATTTTAGGTGAGGAATCATTCGGCAGGCCTTGAACCTGCATGGAATGGAAGGAAAAAGAATGGGACGCTTTGCCGTCATCACGATGACCGAAAAGGCCGCCGACCGGGTGCGCGAGATTGTCGCCACGCGTGACAATGCGCACGGCATCCGCCTCGGCATCAAGAAGGGCGGCTGCGCGGGCATGGAATATACGGTCGATCTGGTGACCGAGCCCAATACCAAGGACGACCATATCGAGCGCGACGGCGCGCATGTCTATGTGGCGCCCGAGGCAGCGCTATTCCTGTTCGGCACCGAGATGGATTTCGAGCAGACGACGCTGCGCACCGGCTTCACCTTCCACAATCCGAACCAGAGTTCGGCCTGCGGCTGCGGCGAATCCGTCGAACTGAAGCCGGCCGACCTGAAGGCGCTGGCAGAGGCACGCGCCTCCGCCTGACCCTCCTTCGCCCGTTTACGGGGCTAATCCACCCACATGCCCGTGCGCTTGTGCCAGTCGGCGATCGATTCCTCGGGATAGACGTCGAAGACCTTGTCATGCTTGCCAACCACCGGCTCCACCCAGTTCGCCTTGTATTTCAGCATGAGGTGCACCTTGCTTGGCGGAATGGGTAAATCGCTGTCGATCGCCGAAGCGAAGGGATGCACCAGCTCCGGCCATGTCGGGTCGTAGAGCCAAAGGGCTGATCCACATTTCTTGCAGAAATTGCGCTCGCCGGTCGAGATTTCGCAATGCGGATGCTCGTCGTCCTCGATCTCCGCCCGAAAGACGCCGAGGCTGCGCTTGCCCCTGATGTTCAGTGTTTCGTTGTCGGCACCGAGATTGATGGCAAACCCGCCGCCGCCCTGCTGCTTGCGGCAGATCGAGCAGTAGCACAGCATGAATGGCGCCGGCGTGTGGCTCTCCACCTCGAAACGGACGGCATTGCAGCGGCAGGAGCCTTTGAGCAGCACGGGCATAGCGGGAACTCCGATCGACCTCACACAACCTGTCAGCATGATTTTGGTTGCGGCGATGACAAGGCCAAACGCCGGTGACATGATCGCGGCATGGACAATGAACGCATCGCCGAACTGTTCGAAGGCCTCGGCCCGGTCAGCATCCGAAAACTGTTCGGCGGCAAGGGCATCTATTTCGACGGTGTCATCGTCGCCATCGTGCTGCGTGGCGAATTGCTGTTGAAGGCCGACGAGCAAAGCGTGCCCGAGTTCGAGGCCGCCGGCTGCACGCAATGGACCTATACCGGCTCGCGCCACGGCAAGCTGGTCGCCATGCCCTACTGGAGCGTTCCAGACAGCGCTTTCGATGATCCCGACGAGATGACGATCTGGGCACGCCGGGCCTATGAGGCGGGGCGACGGGCGGGGAAGTAGATTCCCGCAAGCGCGAGGCCACCCCCTCATCCGTCCGCTTCGCGGCCACCTTCTCCCCGAGGGGAGAAGAGGTCGACGTCGGCGCTGCAAGCTCCTCTCCCCTCGGGGAGAGGTCGGATTGCCCCGAACTGTTCTTTGCAATTCGGTCTTGGGAATCCGGGTGAGGGGGAACCTTCGCTGCGTGACCCTAAAGCGCCTTCGCAATCCTCGCCGCCAGCCGCGCATTATTCTCGACCAGCGCGATGTTCGTCTTCAGGCTCCTGCCGCCAGTCAGTTCGAGAATCTTTCCCAGCAGGAACGGCGTCACCGCCTTGCCGGTCACGTTGAGCGCCTCGGCGGCCTTCTGCGCGGCCTCGATATAGCCGGCCATCTCCTCAGCCGGGATTTCGTGGTTTTCCGGCACCGGATTGGCAATCAGCATGCCACCGGCGAGCCCCAGCGCTGCCCTCGTCTGGTAGAAATGCGCGATCTCTTCCGGCTCGTGCAAGGTCAGCGGCGCGCGGAACGGCGAATGCCTGGACCAGAAGGCCGGCATCGTCTCGCAGCCAAGGCCGACCACCGGCACGCCGCGCGTCTCCAGCACTTCCAGCGTCTTTTCGATGTCGAGAATGGCCTTGGCGCCGGCCGAGACGACGATGACCGGCGTGCGCGCCAGCTCGTCGAGATCGGCGGAAATGTCAAAACTCTTTTCGGCGCCCTTGTGCACGCCGCCGATGCCGCCGGTGGCGAACACTTTTATGCCGACCATATGCGCCGCGATCATCGTGGCGGCGACCGTGGTGCCACC
>NZ_RZQI01000686.1:0-3276 GCF_003998335.1 Mesorhizobium sp. M7A.F.Ca.CA.002.05.1.1
GCGCATCACGCCGTGAGGCGAGAGCGTGACGATGAAACAGCTTCTCCTGCTTCGTCACGCCAAATCCAGCTGGGACGACCCTGGCCTTGATGATTTCGATCGGCCTTTGGCCGAACGCGGAGTGAAGGCGGCGCGCTCGATCGGGCGCGAGCTTGCGGCGCGCGGCTGGCTGCCGGACCTGGCGCTGGTGTCGCCGGCGCTGCGCACCCGCGACACCTGGCGGCTGGTGGCGGCCGAGTGGCCCATGGAGGCGCCTGTCGAATTTGTCGAAGCGCTCTACGAAGCGACGGCGGCGGACATTCTCGCCGAGCTGAGCAAGGTAAAGGCCGCAACCAACACCATTCTGTTGCTGGGCCACAATCCCGGCCTGGAAGAATTCGCACGGCGCCTTGCCGGTTCCCAATCGGATGGCTCCGCTCGGAACCGGCTTGAGGAAAAATTCCCGACCGCGGCGCTGGCCCGTTTCACCGTTGACACCGACTGGACGGATCTCGCCTTCGGCGGAGCGCGGCTGACGCATTGCCTCAGGCCGAAGGATCTCCGCTAAGACCTGTCCCGCACGGCTTCGTCCCATGCAAAACGACGCGTCGGGCACGTTGCCGATCGCATGTTCCAGCGAAGCCGCCCTGGTTGGGAACCAGACCGCATATAGCGAGTTTTTCCATATGGGCCGCCGATAATCGAGCAAACCGGTCCGCACGTGCGCCATCCCGCTGACTGAACTCGCGAGCCGGAAATGACCGGATCTCCCCTGCGCAAAACCGCCTGGCGGTCTCACGAACTGCAAAGTCATGAGGCCATTCGTGTCGTCGGCAGCCGCGAGCACAATCTCAAGAACGTCAGCATCGACATTCCAAAAAAGCTCATCACCGTTTTCACCGGCGTCTCGGGTTCGGGAAAGTCCTCGCTGGTATTCGATACAATCGCGGCGGAATCGCAGCGCCAACTCAATGAGACCTTCAGTTCCTTCGCCCGCCATCGCCTGCCGCACTATGGACAGCCAGACGTGGATTTGATCGAGAATCTGGCGGTGGCGATCGTTGTTGATCAGAAGCGCCTAGGCGGCAATGCCCGCTCGACCGTCGGCACAGCCACCGACATCCAAGCCCTGTTGCGGCTGTTGTTTTCCAGGGTCGGCGAACCATTTGTCGGCCTGTCCAGCGTCTTTTCCTTCAACCATCCGGACGGCATGTGCCCGCGCTGTGAGGGGATCGGCGCCATCACCACGGTTGATGTCGACGCACTGCTCGACCGCTCGAAATCACTCAACGATGGCGCTATCCGCTTCCCGCTTCTCGCTGTCGGCAGCGCGCGCTGGAAGCGCTATGTGCTGTCGGGTTATTTCGACAACGACAAGAAACTCGAAGACTACAGTCCCGAGGAATGGGAGCTTTTGCTGAATGCCGAGCCACACAAGCCGCCGCATCCGGCCAAAGGCTGGTGGGCGAGTTCGATGTATGAGGGGCTGATCCCGCGCTTTCACCGCAGCTTTCTGCACAACCGGTCGAGTTCAGACCGGAACGAGGCGCTGGAGAGCGTGGTGACCAGCGGGCTATGCCCGGATTGCCATGGGGCGCGGTTGCGGCCGGAAGTCCTGGCATGCAAGATCAACGGCAACAGCATAGCCGACCTTGCCGCCATGCCGGCCAGCGATCTTGTGCCCATTGTCGCGGAAATTTCAACGACCGCGGCTGTGCCGATCGTCGCGGCGCTCTGCGCCCGACTTGACCACATGACTGGCATCGGGCTCGGCTATATCAGCTACGAGAGATCCGCGACAAGGGCAACACTGTGCTGGTGGTCGAGCACGATCCTCAGATCATCGCCATCGCCGACCATGTCATCGATATGGGTCCGGGCGCGGGCGAGAGTGGTGGGCGCGTCGTCTTCGAGGGCAAGGTGGCCGATCTCGAACGATCCGACACTTTAACCGGCCGCTTCATGAAGGCCCGACCGCACCCGAAAGCGGTGCTGCGCCCCCCGACAGGCTGGTTGAAGCTGCGCAACGCCAACCTCCACAACCTCAAGAACGTCAGCGTCGACATTCCACAAGGGGTGCTCACTGCGGTCGTCGGCGTTGCCGGTTCGGGCAAGAGTTCACTGATCAACGGCGTGTTCTCGCGTCGCTACCCCGACGCCGTATGCATCGACCAGGGTGCGCTGGGCGGCTCCATACGCTCGAACACGGCGACCTATACAGGGGTCCTCGACCCAATCCGAAAACTATTCGCCGAAGCCAATAGCGTCGGTGCCTCTTTGTTCAGTTCCAACTCGGCCGGGGCCTGTCCGGGGTGCAAAGGGCTCGGTGTCACCCGCATGGATATGGCCTTCATGGACACCATCGTCAGCGCTTGCGAGGTCTGCCACGGCCGACGGTTCACCGACGCGGTGCTCGCTTACAAGCTTCGCGGCAAGAACATCGACGACGTGCTGAGCATGAGCGTTTCAGACGCCCAGCGCTTCTTCCACGAGCCGGACATCCGCCCGGCACTCGACCGTGTGGCCGAGGTCGGCCTTGACTACATGACGCTTGGCCAACCCCTGAGCAGTCTCTCTGGCGGCGAACGCCAGCGCATCAAGCTGGCAACGGAGTTGCAGAATATCGGACGCATCTTCATCCTCGACGAGCCGACAACAGGGTTGCACATGTCGGATGTGGCAAGGCTGGTCAGGTTGATGGGGCGGCTGGCCGACAGCGGCAACACGTTGCTGGTGATCGAGCACAATCTCGACGTCATCACACAAGCCGACTGGATTATCGAGATGGGTCCGGGCGCCGGGCAGAATGGCGGCAGCGTTATCTTCAAGGGCAATCCGATCGAGATGATCAACTCGGAAACGTCTCAGACGGCGCCCTGGATCAGGGCGGGTGCATCACTCGAAACCTGAATTATGGATGTGGAGCACTTTTCCGGCGCCGCCCGGCGAGCTTTAGCCGACTGCTCGTCATTTCGAAATATTTTCCCAACGCATAAAACAAGAGCGGCGGGCAAAGCCCACCGCTCTTTGTGGTCGCAGACTTCAGAAAATCAACGACCCCAGATGCCCTGGCCCGACTGAGCCGGCACCTTGGCATTGGCATCACCCTGCGTCTTTACGGACTTCGGGATCGAGCCGGTGTGTGTGGTGTCGATGTTGGACACGGACTGGTTCGCAACCGGCTGGTTGGCATTGTAAGAGCCATAGTTGTCGCTGCCGGCAAAAGCGGTGCCCGTGGCGACGAGGATGGCGGCGGCGGTAAGAGCGATCTTGGTCACTTTATTTACTCCTGAATTC
>NZ_RZQI01000687.1:0-3271 GCF_003998335.1 Mesorhizobium sp. M7A.F.Ca.CA.002.05.1.1
GCCCAGTTGGCATCGGTCGCCACCTTGAGCGTGCCGGCCGCCACAACGCGGTCGAGCACCGCGCCTGCGTGAGCAGGATATGCGCCAAGCGCAAGCGCCATCGCGGCCAACGTCAGCTGTGGTCTGTTCCAGAATGTCATATCCGTATTCCCCTGTTGTTGTTCAGTTCCTTGCAGTCACTTCCGTTCAGCCGGTCGTGACGTCGCAATTTCGTGCCGACCTGGTCGGCGTCCTCTCCCAAAGGCCCGCGGATTTAGCGACGTCGCGGCCGGTCCGGTCTTCCGATGTGGCGGAGGATGTTTGCCGTCGCCATTCCCCCGATCACAGGGAAGGTCCCGGCCCGCTCCCTGCGAGGTGTCGTGCAGCCCCTGGTGTCCGGCGTTGGCTTTCGCATCGCGAAGGCTGCTATTCATCGGCGCCGCCCCCCTTTCCCGCGGTCAGCGTCCATCAGGAAATCGCCCATCAGCGTGGCAACCCGAGCCGGCGCCTCGATCAGGATCGAATGACGAAGTCCGGGCAGGATGGCGAGTTGCGACCCTTGCACCTGTTCGTGCATCAGCCGTGCCATCCGCGGGCTGGAGCCCTGATCGTCCTCCCCGGTCACGATCAGCGTCGGGCAGGTGATGCGGTCGAGAATGCCGCCGAAATCGGTCTCGGCCAGAACGCGATAGGCGGCCGCATAGCAGTCGCGGTCGTTTTCAGCGTCACGCCGGCGCAACTCGGCGATGGTCTCCGGGTTGCTGTCCTGAAAATCCTCCGTCAGCCAGCGCGACAGCGAGGCTTCATGATGCACTGAGGCATCGCTCGCCATCAGCGCCGCCAGCCGGCCACGCACCGCGTGCCGTTCCTCGGGCGTGCGGCCGGCGACCGTCGACAGCAACACCAGTTTTTTCAGGCGCTCGGCATGGGTCAGCGACAGGCGCTGTGCGATCAGGCCACCCAGTGAAAACCCGGCCACATGGAAGGTGGCAAACCCGACATGGTCGGCCAGCGCCAGCGTTTCCTTGACGAAATCGTCGATCTCGTAACGGCCCTTGATCCGGCTGGAGCGGCCATGGCCGCGCAGGTCGAAGGTGAGAACCGAGAAGCGATCTTTCAGTTGGCCCGCCACGCCACTCCAGGCTTCGAGATAGGAGCCGACTCCATGGATGCAGACCAGCGGCAACCCACCCTCACCCTCAAGGCGCCAGTTGAGCAGCACGCCATCGACATCGAGCTGGCCGGAGCGCGCCATAGTCACGCCCTCGCCGCCTGGCGCGCCCTGTCGCGCTCGCGCGCGGCGAAGACCGGCATCACCTCGTCGACCCACAGCTTGATCGTCTTCTTCTGCAGCTCGAACGGCAGGTTGAACGTCAGGCCGAGGCAGTACTGGTCAACGCCCGCGGCTTCATAGTCGAGCAGCTTCTCGATCACCTCGTCGGGCGTGCCGAACATCAGGTTGCGACGGATGTTCTCGGGATTGTAATTGTCTTTGCCCTTGACTCTCTCGTAGGGGATAGCTTCGGGAAAGCCGTTTTGCACGGTGCCGATGTTCTGGAACAGGTTCTCGAACGCGCGGCCATAGTCAATGGCATGCCCGACCGCGATCTCCCAGTCCTGCGCTCGTTCGTAGACGCAGGTGCGCCGCTGCATCATCAGGCGCGGGCGCGGCACCTCTGGATGATCGGCGACGGCCTTGCGGAATTTCTCGCCGAGCACGGCGATCTCGGCCGCCGGCGCCGACAAGGGCGTCGACAGGATCGAAGCGCCGATGCCGACCGCCCAGTCGAAGGTTCCCGGGTCTCGCGCGGCCACCCAGATCGGCGGATGCGGCTTCTGCAGCGGCTTCGGCACGCCGGCGGCGAGTGGGAACTTCCAGTAATCGCCGTCATGGGCATAATCCTGTGCCCACAGCTTCTTCACCGCCGGCACCAGCTCCTTCAGATAGGCAACGCCTTCCTGCTGCGGCATGCCGCCGGCCATGCGGTCAAACTCATATTGGTAAGAACCGCGCGCGATGCCGAACTCCAGCCGCCCGCCGGTCAGGTGATCACAAAGTGCCGCCTCCCCTGCCAACCGGATCGGGCTCCAGTAGGGCGCGACCAGCGTCGAGGTGCCGAGGCGGATCTGCTCGGTATGCTGGGCAAGCCAGGTCAGCGTCATCAGGGGGTTGGGCGAGATCGTGCATTCGATCGTGTGATGCTCGGCCGTCCACAGCGTCTCGAAGCCACCTTCGTCGGCCAGGCGCGCCAACTCGAGGAGATTGCTCTTCACCTTCGACATCGGCATGTCGGGCGAGAAGCGTTCCATGGTCAGCGAAACGGCGAATTTCATGTCGGTCTCCCCAGTGCGTCGGTTTGGTCAGCGAAGGCGGATAATGAAGGGGTCCTGCATCGCGCCCGAGTAGTCGATGACGACGTTCTTCAGGCGCGAGAACTCCTCCATGGCGTCGAAGCCGCCGCGCCGCCCGTAGCCGCTCTCCTTGAAGCCGCCATTGGCGGACATGAAGGACGAGGCGCGGTAGGTGTTGATCCAGACGGTGCCGGCTTCAACATTCCTGGCGAAACGCAGCGCGCGGTTGATGTCCCGGGTCCAGATGCCGGAGGCGAGGCCATAGCGGGTGTCGTTGGCGAGACGGATCATCTGGTCTTCCGACGAGAACGGGATGACGCCGACGACAGGACCGAATAGTTCCTCCTGCATGAAGTCCATGCCGTTGTCGGCATCGGTCATCACGGTCGGCTCGAAGTACCAGCCGCCTGCAAGCTCATCCGCCTGCGGCCGCTTGCCGCCGGCCGCAATCCGCGCGCCCTGGCGCACGCCCGAGGCGACGTAGCCTTCTACCTTGGCGAGTTGCACCGACAGCGCCAGCGGTCCGACGTCGGTTTCCTCCAGCATCGGCAGCCCGACCCGCACGCGCCGCGTGCGTTCGACCAGCGCCTCGACGAACCGATCGTAGACGCTGGCCTCGACGAAACAGCGCGAACCGGCGACGCAGGTCTGCCCAGCCGCCGCGAACACACCGGACACGACGCCGTTGACGGCATGGTCGATGTCGACGTCGTCGAAGACGACATGTGGCGACTTGCCGCCGAGTTCCATCGAACAGGGGATGAGGTTCTCAGCCGCATTGGCGGCAATCCGCCGGCCCGTCGCCGTCGAACCGGTGAAGACGAATTTCGCGATGCCAGGGTGCCGGGTCAGCGCGTCCCCCGCCACGGCGCCGGTGCCGGTCACGACATTGACGACGCCGGCCGGGAAGCCGGCCTCCATGATCAGCTCGGCCAGCGCG
>NZ_RZQI01000688.1:0-3269 GCF_003998335.1 Mesorhizobium sp. M7A.F.Ca.CA.002.05.1.1
GTTTTCATGTGCGGATTGTCTTGTGGGCGACAGGCGCAGCGCGACACGCGCTGTCAGTGGCGCGGCGGCCCGAACGAGCCGGCGCCGACATCGACGGTGATGCTGCCGGAAATCCTGACATCGGTATCGCCGATCTTGAATGTGCCGTTCTCGCCGGCTGGCAGCGCATCGTCCGGCTCTGGAGCCGGCTTGGCGATGCGGTAGTCGCCGGTCACGCCGGGCAGGGCGCCTTTTTGCGTCGACGACGAACTGTCGTCGGCAAGTGCCGCGCCGCTGATGAGGCTCGCAATGGCGAGCGCTGCAACGGCGATGACGCGGTGCAATGATCTGGACTGATGAGTGTCGGTCATCCCAGGACTATAGTGGCGCGCCGCCGATGGAACCAGACCGGCATCGTCAAATCTTCGACTACCTGCCGGACGGTCTCCGATCCGGCCCTGGCTTACGCCGCTTTCTTTCGCGTGTCGAAAACATGGTCGACGATGCCCCAGGACTGGGCCTCGCGGGCGGTCATGAAGTGGTCGCGGTCGAGCGTGCGTTCCACCTCTTCATAGCTGCGGCCGCAATGCTGCGCGTAAAGTTCGGCCATGTGCCGTTTCGTCCGGCCGATGCGCTCGGCATGGCGCTGGATGTCGGATGCCTGGCCCTGGAACCCGCCCAGCGGCTGATGCAGCAGGATAGTGGCATTCGGCAGGGAAATCCGGCGCCCCGGTGTGCCTGCCATCAGCAGGAACGAGCCCATCGAGGCGGCAAAGCCCATGCATACGGTGGACACCGGGCAGCTGATATATTGCATCGTATCGTAGATGGCGAAGCCGCTGGTCACCACGCCGCCCGGCGAGTTGATGTAGAGCGAGATCTCCTTGTCGGGATTGTCCGATTCCAGCGACAAAAGCTGCGCGCAGACCAGCGCCGAGATGTCGTCGTTGATCTCGCCGTTGATGAAGATGATGCGCTCGCGCAGCAGCCGCGAAAAGATGTCGAAGGCACGTTCGCCGCGGCTCGATTGCTCGATGACCATCGGCACCAGACTGGCAACACCGCTCATTGTCTCTCTCCGTCCGTTTTGTTTTCAGGCCGCGCGAAGCAGGAGGCGAGGCGTGTTTGCGGCGATTGGCTTAGATGACCTGTTCGCACCGAGCGAAACCCGGCAGCCGGCGCCTGCCATGGCGACGGCAGGCATGGCCTTGCGGGCAAAGCCGTCATGGACGATACGCAGATGCGTGCCGCCGGATACGGCTCGGGCAAGTGTGAAGGTGACGGTGCTGTCGAGCGGATCCTGCCTGGCTGCGTCGCCCGGCTGCTCCCGCCAGGAATAGCGCAGCAGCTTCTCGGGTTCGGCGTCGAGGATTTCGCATTCGATCGGCGTGTCCGGTCCGGCGAAGGCAAAACGGTTGCCGATCTCGGGGCTGATGTCGTTCGGCATCATCCAGGCGGCCAGCAATTCCGGTATGGTCAGGGCCCGCCAGACCTTTTCCGGCGGCTCGGCAAGCTCGTACTCGAACTCGAGCGCATCCGGGGCGTCGCCTTGGCCGTGGTTGGTCGTTGATCCCGCCTTCTTCATTGATCCATGTCCTTCAAAACCGCCTTCAGCCTTTCGATGCGCTCCGGCCAGAAGGTCCGGTAGCGTTCGATCCAGGAGAGCAAGGGGGCGAGCCCCTGCGGATCGGCGCGGTAATAGGCGTTGCGGCCGGCTCGCCGCTCGATCACCAGCCCGGCGCCACGCAGCACCGCCAGATGCTGCGACACCGCGGGCTGCGACACCATCATCCCGGTGCGCAATTCCGACACGCTCATCTCGCCGGCGGCCAGCCGCTCAAAGACGGCGCGGCGCGTCGGGTCGGCCAGTGCGCGAAAAATCTCTGCTTCGATCATGCCAAAAGCATAAGTGCATACTTATTGATTTGGCAAGCGGTCTTTTCAGGCCCATATGATCGGCTTCGGCATTGCTGCCATTCCTTGACAATAAGCAGCGACGCGGATAAGAACGAAAAGGGAACAAAAACCTTGTGGGTAAAGGCAGCCATGGCAAGCGGCGATCGCCCGCAGCCTGTAAGGTGCTGCGACAAAAATTTGTTTCGGATGAGCGCGGAGAAATATCATGGCGGGTAGCGTCAACAAGGTCATTCTGGTCGGCAATCTCGGCGCGGATCCCGAAATCCGTCGCCTGAATTCGGGTGAGCCGGTCGTCAACATCCGCATCGCCACATCGGAAAGCTGGCGCGACAAGAATTCCGGCGAACGCAAGGAAAAAACCGAGTGGCACAACGTCGTCATCTTCAATGAGGGCATCGCCAAGGTGGCGGAGCAGTATCTGAAGAAGGGCATGAAGGTTTATGTCGAGGGCCAGTTGCAGACGCGCAAATGGCAGGACCAGACCGGTGCCGACAAGTACACGACGGAAGTCGTGCTGCAGAAATTCCGCGGGGAGCTGCAGATGCTCGACGCACGCGGACAGGGCGAGGGCGGTCAGGTCGGCGGCTATACCGGTGGCGGCAGCAGCCGTGGTTCCGATTTCGGCCAGTCCAGCCCGAGCGAAGGCTTCAATCGCGGTGGCGGCGGTGCCAAGAGCGGCGGCGGCGGTGGTTCGTCGCGCGAATTGGATGACGAAATCCCGTTCTGATCGCAACAGTTATGTCGGACACAGTGCCCCGAGAGTCGTTCATGGACTTTCGGGGTTTTGCATCGTGATTGAGGCTGACCGGGCCGATCAACGAAATACGGTGAGAGGACGAGTTGGGTGAAAGCGCGGGTAAAGTGGGTCGAGGAGCGCACCTTCGTCGGGGAATCCGGCAGCGGTCACAAGGTCGTGCTCGGAACAGCGCACGGACCGGAAGGCAGGACGCCGGGTCCAAGCCCGATGGAGCTGGTGCTGATCGGCACCGGTGGCTGTTCGGCCTATGATGTCGTGCATATCCTCGAAAAGGGCCGCGAGGCGGTCGAGGACTGCGTGGTCGAGCTTGATGCCGAGCGGGCCGAAACCGAGCCAAGAGTGTTCACCCGCATCCACATGCATTTCGTCGTCAAGGGCAGGGCACTCTCCAGCGTCAAGGTGAAACGCGCGATCGACCTTTCGATCGAAAAATATTGCTCGGCCTCCGCGATGCTGGCCAAGACCGCCACGATTACCCACGATTTCGAGGTCATCGACACGACGGCGAAATAGGCAGTAGGCAGTAGGCAGTAGGCAGTAGGCAGTAGGCAGTAGGCAGTAGGCAGTAGGCAGTAGGCAGTAGGCAGTAGGCAGTAGGCAGTAGGGACTGTCGTTC
>NZ_RZQI01000689.1:0-3263 GCF_003998335.1 Mesorhizobium sp. M7A.F.Ca.CA.002.05.1.1
CGCCGGAGATGTAGCGGGTCATCGCTTCCCTGGTGCGGAACATCATCTCGCGGTAGTCGCGGCGGCTGTCGGCTGTCGATTCGACGCCGATGACGTCGAAGCGCTTCTTGATGGTGCCCGAACTTTCGTCGGCGGCCAGCAGGCCCTTGCCATCGGCGACGATCGCGGCGGCAATGTCTTCGAGACGTTCGCTCATTGTTGCTTCTCCTGAAACGGTTGTTCCGCGCTTAACGGAAGTCTACCGCCAAAGGAATGGCATCGGAAAGCTCGAATCGATTGAAAGCCTCGGGCAGCCTTGTTTGCTCTCCGAGTGTTGATCGCCGCGGAGCCTCAGCGCTTCAGCACATCGACACCGGGCAGCGGCTTGCCTTCCATCCATTCCAGGAAAGCGCCGCCGGCGGTCGAGACATAGGTGAAGTCGTCGGCGACACCGGCATGGTTGAGCGCCGCCACCGTATCGCCACCGCCGGCGACCGAGACCAGCTTGCCTTCCTTGGTGCGCGACGCCGCGTGCTTGGCAGCTGCCACCGTCGCATGATCGAAGGGCGCGATCTCGAAGGCGCCGAGCGGGCCGTTCCAGACCAGTGTCGCGGCGCGGTCGATCCATTCGCCGATGGCCGTCACGGTTTTGGCGCCGACATCGAGGATCATGCCGTCGGCCGGCACGTCCGATATGGCGACGGTCTCGCATTCCGCGCCCGCCTTGAACTCCTTGGCGACGACGCCGTCGACCGGCAGGATGATGGCGCAGCCGGCCTCGGCCGCCTCGATCATGATCTGCTTGGCGGTCGCGGCGAGATCATGCTCGCACAGCGATTTGCCGACATTGGTGCCACGCGCGGCAAGAAAGGTGTTGGCCATCCCGCCACCGATGACGAGGGCATCGACCTTCTTCACCAGGTTCATCAACAGATCGATCTTGGTCGAGACTTTGGCGCCGCCGACAATGGCGACGACCGGACGAACCGGTTTTCCCAGGCCCTTCTCCAGCGCCTCAAGCTCGGCTTGCATGGTGCGGCCGGCAAAAGCCGGCAACAGATGCGCCAGCCCCTCCGTCGAAGAATGCGCGCGGTGCGCGGCCGAGAAGGCGTCGTTGACGAAGATATCGCCATTGGCGGCGAGTTTTTCCGTGAAGGCCGGATCGTTCTTCTCCTCGGCCTTGTAGAAGCGGGTGTTTTCGAGCAGCAGCACGTCGCCCTTGTTCATGGCGGCGACAGCGCTTCCGGCCGTGTCGCCGACGCAATCCGAGGCGAAACCGACGGGGCGGCCGAGCACGTCGGCTGTCGCCTTGGCGATCGGTTCCAGCGAGAATTCGGGCGAGGGGCCATCCTTGGGTCGGCCGAAATGGGCGAGCAGGATGACCTTGGCACCCTTGCCTGACAGCTCGGCGATGGTCGGCGCGATGCGTTCGATGCGGGTGGTGTCGGTGACTTTGCCCTCAGTGACAGGCACGTTGAGGTCGACGCGCACCAGCACACGCTTGCCGCTGATGTTGCCGATATCGTCGAGTGTCTTGAAGGCGGCCATGCGGGGTTCCTTTCGCGAAAAACCGGGGGACCATACCCCGCATCGGTGTCGATGCAAGGCTTAGGGCGCGCTCGAACCGAAATTTTGAAGTGGGCACGATCTTGCACCGGCGGGGCGGATGAATGGCAGCGCTCAATAGCGGGTTTGTCAGCTTTCGGTTGCTGCCTTTTCCGGCGCTGGCTCCGGGGCCTGCTTTTCGTCCGCCCGCGCCTCGGCCTCCTGCGTCTCGGTCGGCTTGCGCCAGTTGCGGATGAAGGCGGAAAGACGATCGCCGATTTCGCCGGCGCTGAGGAAGACCGGCACCCGCGCCACCGGCGCGGTCGGCTCGAACGAGAGGCCGAGGCCTATGATCTTGCCCTTGTCGTCGACGTCGCGGACGATCAGTTCTATCGGGCCGAGCAGGACGCGGTCGGCGTATTCGGCATGGCCGCCGAGCCGCGCCGTGACCAGCGCGCCAACGGTGAGCTTTTGCTCCGCTTCGGTCAGGCCTGGCGTATAGGCCGCTTCCAGTTCAGCGGCGGAGCGCGCGGGGTCGACGGCGAAGGCACCGAAGAAATCGGCATCCTCGGGATCGACCACTGCACGGCTCGCGAACAGCTTGTCGAGCAGGCGCGGATAGCGGTCCGGCACGAAAATGTAGACCTGGTCGCCGGCGGCGAGCCGGCCCATGTCCTGGAAGCGCATCGAGCGGCCGTCGCGCAACACCAGCGAGGGTCGCGCCCAGCGTGGGATGCGCTCGCCGCGCGCCACCGGGCTGCCGTGTGCAACGCGATAGGCAAGAAGCTCGTGATGGGCCGAGCCCGGCAGTTCCAGCTCGACCTTGTCCAGCGGTCCGAGCCGTGCCGGCACGATCAGACCGAGGCGGCGCGCCAGCGGTCCGACTGTCCAGCCCTGGATGACCAGCGACACGAGTACGATGATGAAGGCGGTGTTGAAGATGACACGGCCGTTTTCCAGCCCGCCCAGCAGCGGGGTGATGGCGAGCAGGATCGACACCGCGCCGCGCAGGCCGACCCAGGAGACGAAGGCGACCTCGGGGCGCGGCAGACGGAACGGGATCAGGCAGAGCCAGACCGCGATCGGACGGGCGATGAACATCAGGAACAGGCCGAGCAGCACCGCCGGCACCATGATCGCCGGGAACTGCGACGGCGTCGCGAACAGGCCGAGGATGAGGAACATGATGATCTGTGCCAGCCATGACATGCCGTCCTGGAAGCGCTTGAGGATGGTGACGGCGCGGATATCGGAATTGCCCGAGATGAGGCCGGCGATATAGACCGCCAGGAAGCCCGAGCCGCCAATGGCGCCGGCGGCTGCAAACACCATCAGCGACAAGGTCAGCACGAAGATCGGCAGCAGGCCGTGGTCGAGATTGAGCCGGTCGACGAGGCGCACGATGGCGAGGCCGCCGAGCACGCCGACGACAGCGCCAAGGCCCATGTTGAGGAGGAAGCCGAGGAACAGGCTGGTGACCAGGACATTGGTTTCGGGGTTGGCGTGGGCGGCGATGATCTCTACCAGCGTGATGGTCAGGAAGATGGCGATCGGGTCGTTGGTGCCGGATTCCACCTCGAGCGTCGAGCGCACGCGTTCGCGCAGATTGATCTCGCCGGCGCGCAGCAGGAAGAACACGGCCGCCGCATCGGTGGAGGCTACGGCAGCCCCGAGCAGGAAGGATTCCAGCCAGGTGAGATCGAGCAGATAATGGGCGGCGACGCCGAACAGGCCGGTGG
>NZ_RZQI01000690.1:0-3260 GCF_003998335.1 Mesorhizobium sp. M7A.F.Ca.CA.002.05.1.1
TGGCAAGACCGTTCTCGCCGATGGCGCGGTTGAGGCCGACATCTTCGTCGGCGATCTCACTGGCCCGCCGATAGGCGGCTTCGGCGCGTTGTTCGGGAGGCAAAGGCCGCAGGAAGCGCCGCATTTCGTCCAGCGCCCAGCGCAGATTGATCGCGGTTGGCCGCGTCTCGTGCAGGGTCTCCCACACGGCATCGAGCGCTGCATCCGACGGATCGTCAGCCATCTGCATGGCGACGCCGTAGGCAGCGGTGACGCCGATCAGCGGCGCGCCGCGTACCCACATGTCGCGGATGGCGGTGGCGATGCCGTCGACCGTGCCGATCGTCTCGATGCGGAAATCGTGCGGCAGCCAGCGCTGGTCGATGATATCGACCGAACGGCCGTCGTCGCTCAGCCAGATGGTGCGATAGTGGCGGTCGCCGACGTTCAAATGCTGCTCTCCTGTTCGATCAGCGCGGCCAGTTGGTTGACCTCGTCGATGCTGTGGATCTGGCGCCGGTTGACGGCGAGATGGCGGCCGAATCGCAGCGCCTTTGCTTCACAACTGGCGCGCAGATCCTCGTCGGCAATGGTCTCGAAATCGGCATTGTGGGCGAGGCCGAGGATACGCCGATGAACCTCGATGCCGGCAAAGCCGAGCAGGTCGGTCCACATCTGGTGCAGCACATGGTCGAGCGCCTGCTCGGCGCCGAGCCTGTCGCCCTGATCCTCGAACAGGCTCTTCTGATAGAGCATGCCGGTGCGCTCGGTGCGCCATAGATGCGAGAATTCGGCGCGGAACACCGACCATGTCTCGACCGTCACACCGAGCAGATAGGCGCGCATGGCGTCGCGCTTTCCCTCCTCCTCGTGGCCGCGTTGCGAGAAGAACGACATCCAGAAATTGGCGAGCAGCATGCCGACATCGAAAGCCATCGGACCGTAGAAGGCGAACTCCGGATCGATCATCCGGGTTTCGCTGTCGGTGACCATGATCGAGCCGGAATGCAGATCGCCATGCAGCAGCGTTTCGGCATTGGCGGCGAAGATGTGCTTCAGCCGCTGCGCCTCGACCTTGAGGTCGCGGTCGGCGCGCAGTTCGGCGACCAGGCCGTCGAGCTGCGGCGAGGTGTGCCGGTTCATCTTGGCGTCGAAATAGGGGTCGGAAAACACCAGGCTTTCGGTGATGTCGCAAAGCTCGACATTGTCGGCGAACAGCGCCAGATCGGCCTTGCGGTCCTTGGCGGCCATATGGAGGTCGGAGCCGCGAAACAGCGTCCGGGCCATGAACAGGCCGATATCCCGGGCGATGTTCGGCAATTGCCGGCCGTCGATCAGCGCACGGCGCAGGATGATATGCGGCGGCGCAAGATATTCCATGATGATCAGCGCCTGGCCTTCATCGAAATAATGGATCGCCGGCACCGAGCCTGGCGCGCGTGCCTCTTGCCTGGTCAGTGCGTGATATTCGAAGAAGGAGCGCTTCAACGGCAGCGGCCAGCTGTCGCCGACCAGGCGAACATAGGGCAGGGCTTGCTTGACCACGGCTGCACCGCTGGCGCCCTCGACGATGAACACCAGGTTGAGATTGCCGTCGCCGACCTCGCGGACCTTCCAGGCGCCAGTGTCCTTGCCGATCTTCGCGCATAGCGCCTCGTTGCCGCCAAGGCGTGCAGCCAGGGTTTCGACCGATAGTGCTTCGAACGGCAATTTTTCAGTCATCGTCATCCTCCCGCTTATGCGCTCCGAACATAACGGAGGCGTGGCGGCTGGGCCAAGCTAGGAAGCGATCTGGCAATTGTCAATCGTGTTGACAATTGCCGATACAGCCCATAGCGTCATGTCAGGGAGGAACGCATGGTCGGTAATGCCGTGTTCCGCGTAGAGGGACTGAGGAAATCCTTTGGCCATAACGAGGTGCTAGGCGGCGTCTCGGTCGAATTGCATGCCGGCGAAGTCACCGTGCTGATGGGCGCCAACGGCGCCGGCAAATCCACCCTCGTCAAGATCATCTCCGGTGTCTACGAACGCGGCGGCGGCACGATGGCGCTCGCCGACCAGGATTTCGCACCGAAAACCCCGGCCGAAGCGATCCGCGCCGGCGTTGTCACCGTGCACCAGAATATTAACGACGGTGTCGTCGCCGACCTCGACGTCGCCACCAACCTGACCCTCGACCGACTGAGCGGCAGCGGCGCGCCGACCCTGTTCAATCCCGTCCGTGTGCGGCGGGAGGCCAAGGCGGTTGCCGACCGCATGGGGCTGGCCATCGATTTGAAGGCGCGGGTGAGCGATCTTTCGCTGGCCGATCGCCAGATGGTGGCGATTGCCCGCGCGCTGGCGCACAAGCCGAAAGTGCTGATCCTCGACGAGCCGACCTCATCGCTGTCCAGCGCTGAGGCCGACCGGCTGTTCGCGCTGATCGACAGGCTGCGCGAGCAGGGCGTGGCGATCCTCTACATCTCGCATCGCATGTCGGACATCAGGCGGCTGGCCGACCGCATCGTCTCGATGCGTGACGGGATCATCTCAGGCATTTTCGACAGGAAACCGCTCG
The DNA here is from genome assembly GCF_003998335.1 of Mesorhizobium sp. M7A.F.Ca.CA.002.05.1.1. Classification (NCBI taxonomy): domain Bacteria; kingdom Pseudomonadati; phylum Pseudomonadota; class Alphaproteobacteria; order Hyphomicrobiales; family Phyllobacteriaceae; genus Mesorhizobium; species Mesorhizobium sp. M7A.F.Ca.CA.002.05.1.1. Next base: position 2,537 of record NZ_RZQI01000690.1, read on the forward strand.
ACTATGAAGGCGCGGTCAACGCCATGCTCGGCCGCAAGATCCATCTCGACCAGATCGTCGTCAGGAATTCGGCCAAGGCAGTCGTGACGATCGAGGGTCTACGCATTGCGCCGGGCGCCCGGCCGATCTCGCTGACGCTCGGCGACGGCGAGGTCGTTGCCATCACCGGCCTCGTCGGCGTCGGCAAGACGGCGCTTGCCGAGACTCTCTTTGGTGTGCGCCAGCCGCTCGCCGGCACAATGACGCTGAACGGCAGGCCTTATGCACCTGAAACAGCCGGCGAAGCGATCGCCGCCGGCGTGTTCCTCGTTGCCAAGGACCGCGGCGAGAATGGCATCGTCCAAGGCTTCAACATCCAGGAAAATATCAGCCTGCCGTTTCACAAGCGCATGTCGCGCTTCGCTGTTCTCAGGCGCCGTCTGGAACGCGCCACCGCGCGCCGGCAGATCGAAGAACTGGGCATCGTCTGTCGGTCCGAGAAGGACGACATGTCGGAGCTGTCCGGCGGCAATCAGCAGAAGGTGATGGTCGCGCGCTGGATGGCGCAGGATGCAAGGCTGTTCATCCTGGATGAGCCGTTTCAGGGCGTCGATATCTCGGCCCGGCGCGACATTGCCGCCAAGCTCAGGGCGAGTGCAAACGGACGCGCCACGCTTTTGTTCGTCACCGAACTCGACGAGGCCTTGGAAACCGCCGATCGCATCCTGGTCATGTCGGAACAGAC
>NZ_RZQI01000068.1:0-12364 GCF_003998335.1 Mesorhizobium sp. M7A.F.Ca.CA.002.05.1.1
GCCCCAGATCGTTCAGCTCACGGATATCCTTGACGTCGGCGGTGTCGACAAAAAATTTCATGGCGGGTCTCCTGAAGATTTTCATGTGCATGTCATGCACATTCGGGGTCGGCCTTTGATCTAGACCAAAGTCAGGGCAAGGTCACGCCTCATGATCGAAGATTCGCCCTTTGTCGCAGCCGCACCGGTGCTGGTGCCGATGCCCGCCGAACGCCCCTACACCTATGCCGTGCCGGCCGGCATGCGCGTGGTGCCGGGCTCGATCGTGCGCGTGCCGCTCGGGCCGCGGCAGGTCGCCGGCATCGTCTGGGATGGCGCGGTCGAGAAGGTCGACGCGAAAAAGCTGCGCCCCATCGAACAGGTCTTCGACTGCCCGCCGATCGACCGAGCGATGCGCCGTTTCGTCGACTGGGTGGCGCAGTACACGCTGTCGCCTCCGGGCATGGTGGCGCGCATGCTGCTCAGGGCGCCGGAGGCTTTCGACCCCGAACCCTGGATCGAAGGGCTGCAGCGCACGCTCCTCGCACCCGACCGGATGACGGGCGCCAGGCAGCGTGTGCTGGAGACGGCCGAAGGCGGCCTTGCCTGGACGCGCTCCGGCCTCGCTCACGCCGCCGGCGTGTCATCGACGGTGATTGACGGCCTGAGGGCGCAAGGCGTGTTCGAGACTGTGATGATCCCGCCGCGCCCGGTGGTGGCCGCGCCCGATACCGGCTACGCCATTCCGGAACTGATGCCGGACCAGAGCGACGCGGCGCAGATGCTGCGCGCCAATGTCGCAGCCGGCGTGTTCAACGTTGCGCTGCTCGACGGCGTCACCGGATCCGGTAAGACCGAGGTCTATTTCGAGGCGGTGGCGGCTGCGCTCGACCAGGGCAGGCAGGTGCTGATCCTGCTGCCGGAAATCGCGCTGACGCATGCCTTTCTCGAGCGCTTCCAGCAGCGCTTCGGCGCCAAGCCGGGCGAATGGCATTCCGACCTGCCGCCGCGGATGCGCGAGCGGGTTTGGCGGCAAGTGGCGGAAGGCGGCGTGCGGGTCGTCGCCGGCGCGCGCTCGGCGCTGTTCCTGCCGTTCAAGGAGCTCGGCCTGATCGTCGTCGATGAGGAGCACGACCCTGCCTACAAGCAAGAGGACCGCGTCTTCTACAATGCGCGTGATATGGCCGTGGTGCGCGGCCATATCGGCAGCTTTCCGGTGGTGCTGGCGTCGGCGACGCCATCGGTCGAAAGCCGGGTCAATGCGAGCCAAGGTAAATACAACAGAGCCGTTCTTTCCGCTCGCTTCGCCGAGGCAGCACTTCCTCATCTGAAGGCGGTCGACATGCGGCGCGCGCCGCCGGCGCGTGGCGGCTTCCTGTCGCCGGTGCTGCTCGACCAGATGCGCCAGACGCTGGAGAGGAAGGAGCAGTCGCTATTGTTCCTCAACCGGCGCGGCTATGCGCCGCTGACGCTGTGCCGGGTCTGCGGCCACCGCTTCGGCTGCCCGGTCTGCTCGGCCTGGCTGGTCGAGCACCGTTTTCGCGGCCAGTTGGTCTGCCATCATTGCGGGCACAATGAGCGCCGCCCCGAAGCCTGCCCGGAATGCGGCACGCTCGATCATCTGGTCGCCTGCGGGCCGGGCGTCGAGCGGATCGCCGAGGAGGTCGTTACGCATTTTCCCGACGCGCGCACCATCGTCTTGTCGTCCGACCTGATGGGCGGCGTGCGGCGGCTGCGGCTGGAGCTGGAGGCGATCGCCGATGGCGAGGCCGACATCGTCATCGGCACGCAGCTCGTCGCCAAGGGCCACAACTTTCCCAACATGACCCTGGTTGGCGTTGTCGATGCCGACCTCGGCCTTGCCAATGGCGATCCGCGCGCCGCCGAGCGGACGTTCCAGCTGCTCAGCCAGGTCACCGGCCGCGCCGGCCGCACCGGCAAGAAGAGCCTTGGCCTGCTGCAGACTTTTCAGCCCGAGCATCCGGTGATGCGGGCAATCGTCTCCGGCGACGCCGAGGCGTTTTACGAACGTGAGATCGCCGAGCGCGAACGGGCCGCACTGCCGCCCTTCGGTCGGCTCGCCGGCGTCATCGTCAGTGCGGTGACGCGGGCGGAAGCCGAGGGCCATGCACGCGGCCTGCGCCGCGCCGCGCCCGAGGCGTCAGATCTGTTCGTGCTGGGTCCAGCCGAGGCGCCGTTGTCCCTGCTCGGCGGCCGCCACCGCTTCCGTCTGCTGATCCAGGGCGAACGGCGCGCCGACATGCAAGGTTTTATTCGCGCGATGCTTGCCAATGGGCCGAAGCAGCGCGGCTCGGTCAGGGTGCAGGTGGATATCGATCCGCAGAGTTTTTTGTAGTTGCCGGGCGCTTGGTAGGTGGATTCAAATAGGTACGTCGGGCGGCTCAAAACTCGGCATCTCGTGACGGCGATTCGTTTCGCTCAAATTCGATGCCGCCGGGATACCGAGTAACCAATCAGCCAAATTTCTCCGACTGTCTTGCGGATAGAGCTTTCGCCCTTCATCGTCCGGGACGATCATGGCAGCCGGCCTGCCGTTTTCTGTGATGATGGTTGGCTCGCCATTTCCCGCGGCCTCCACAATTGCCGAGAGTGTCGCCTTGGCCTGCTGAAGCTGAACGGTTTTCACTGCGACCTCCTTGTGGTCTCATGTGTTTATAGTATCGAGGATCGCCTAGGAAAAGGAACAGCTCGCGCAATGAAAACCCTTGGCCTTCTGGGCGGCATGAGCTGGGAATCGACGGCCATCTACTATCGGCTGCTCAACGAGATCGTGCGCGAGCGGCTGGGCGGCTTGCATTCGGCCAGGCTTCTGCTCTGGTCATTCGACTTCGCCGAAATCGCCGAGCGGCAGCATCATGGCGACTGGGATGGCGCCGGTGTGCTTCTCGTCGAAGCCGCACGCAAGCTCGAGGCCGGCGGCGCGGAGGGTCTGCTTTTGTGCACCAACACCATGCACAGACTGGCCGACCAAGTGCAGGCGTCGGTGTCGATCCCGCTGATCCACATCGCCGATGCCACCGCGGTGGCGGTCAAGCGCGCCGGCATGCAGCGTCCGGCACTGCTGGCGACGCGCTTCACCATGGAGCAGGATTTCTACAAGGGCCGGCTCGCCGACAGATTTGGCTTGAACCCTGTCGTACCCGATAGTGCCGGGCGCGACATGGTCCATCGCGTCATCTACGACGAGTTGTGCCAGGGCATCGTCAAGGAGACTTCAAAGGCGGCCTATATCGCCGAGACCGAGCGCCTGCGCCGCGAAGAGGCGGCCGACAGCGTCATCATGGGCTGCACCGAGATCACCATGCTCATAGGCGAGCAGGATTTCGACATCCCGGTCTTCGACACGACGCGCATCCATGCCGAGGCGGCTGTGGAATTCGCGCTCGGTTGATGCGCGCCGCCTAAAGTGCGTGGATCCATCTGGCGCGCTTCTTTTCCTCCGCTAGAATGCCCGGAATTTCAAAACAGGCATTTCGAGGGGACAAGATGGATTTTGCGCTTCCATGGCCGACGAGCCAGGGCGAATGGCTGGCCTGGTCGAGCGCCGTCGTCACCGTGCTGCTCGGTCTTTTGTTTTTTCTGGCCCCTGGCCTCGCCTTCCATGCCCTGCGCTTGCAGGTCAAACCAGAGAAGGCTGCGGCGATCGCCGAGGGGCGCGGCAGGATGTCGGGCTTCTATCTCGGCGTCGGCCTGTGCTGTATCCTGCTGGCGCAGCCGCTGATCTACATGGCGCTTGGCTTCTCCTGGCTGTTCACCGCCTTCGGCCGGCTGCTGTCGATGATGTCGGATGGCGCCAACACGCCTTTCAATTGGGTTTCCATTGTGGTGGAATTGGTGCTGGCGGCGTTGCCGCTCGCCTTTGCCTTCGGCTTTCTGCCTTGAATCGTTGGGTATTCCGCGATGGAAGACGGGTGACTTTCGCCGGATGCGACAATAGTGCCTGAAAACCATGCGGAACGACGCATTGCGGTCTTAAAATGCCTGTGCTAGACGGCAATCGACTTTCGGCCGGGGATAGCGGAAGCCGCGTCTCCGTGCTTGAAAAAATGCAGTAAGGTCAAAGATTTAGCCAGAGTTTTTGCTCGCGCCAACAATCTACGGCCTGTCAGACAAGAGAAAAGACGGTCCGTGGCTCAATCGTCATCGCCAATCTCAGGTGTCGCAGAACGCTATGCGGGTTCGCTGTTCGAACTCGCCCTGCAGGCAAATTCCGTGGCCAAGGTCGAAGCTGACCTCAACAGCTTCGAAGCCATGCTCGCGGGCAGCGCTGATCTCACCCGGCTGATCAACAGCCCGGTGTTCTCCAGCGAGGACCAGGCGAAGGCCATCGCGGCAATCGCCGACAAGGCCGGGATTGCCGGCCTCACCGGCAATTTCCTGCGCGTCGTCGCCCGTAACCGCCGGCTGTTCGCCATTCCCGGCATGATCAGGGCGTTCCGCCAGATATCAGCCGAACATCGTGGCGAGACCGCTGCTGAAGTGACGTCGGCTCACGAACTGACGGCTGCCCAGCAGACCGAACTCAAGGCGGCGCTGAAGAGCGTTGCCGGCAAGGACGTGGCTATCTCCGTCACCGTCGATCCGTCGCTGCTCGGCGGGCTGGTGGTCAAGATGGGCTCGCGCCAGATCGATACGTCGCTCAAAACCAAACTCAATTCGCTCAAGCTTGCACTGAAAGAGGTCGGCTGATGGACATCCGCGCCGCGGAAATTTCCGCAATTCTGAAAGACCAGATCAAGAATTTCGGCAAGGAGGCCGAGGTCTCCGAAGTCGGACAGGTGTTGTCCGTCGGTGACGGTATCGCCCGCGTCTACGGCCTCGACAATGTCCAGGCCGGCGAAATGGTCGAATTCCCCGGCGGCATCCGCGGCATGGCGCTCAACCTCGAAGCCGACAATGTCGGCGTCGTCATCTTCGGCGCCGACCGCGACATCAAGGAAGGCGACATCGTCAAGCGCACTGGCGCCATCGTCGACGTCCCCGTCGGCCCAGGCCTGCTCGGCCGCGTCGTCGACGCGCTCGGTAATCCGATCGACGGCAAGGGTCCGATCAAGGCGGTCGAGCGCAAGCGCGTCGACGTCAAGGCGCCCGGCATCATTCCGCGCAAGTCGGTGAACGAGCCGATGTCGACCGGCCTCAAGGCCATCGATGCGCTGATCCCGGTCGGCCGCGGCCAGCGCGAGCTGGTCATCGGCGATCGCCAGACCGGCAAGACCGCCATCATCCTCGACACGATGCTCAACCAGAAGTCGGTGCACGACAACGGCCCCGAGAAGGAAAAGCTCTACTGCGTCTACGTCGCCGTCGGCCAGAAGCGCTCGACCGTCGCGCAGTTCGTCAAGGTGCTGGAAGAGCGCGGCGCGCTCGAATATTCGATCATCGTCGCCGCCACCGCTTCCGATCCGGCACCGATGCAGTTCCTGGCGCCGTTCGCCGGCGCCACCATGGGCGAATATTTCCGCGACAATGGCATGCACGCGCTGATCAGCTACGACGATCTGTCGAAGCAGGCCGTCGCCTATCGCCAGATGTCGCTGCTGCTGCGTCGCCCGCCGGGCCGCGAAGCCTATCCGGGCGACGTCTTCTACCTGCACTCGCGCCTGCTCGAGCGCGCGGCCAAGCTCAACGACGATCTGGGCGGTGGTTCGCTGACCGCGCTGCCGATCATCGAAACGCAGGCCAACGACGTGTCGGCCTATATCCCGACCAACGTGATCTCGATCACCGACGGCCAGATCTTCCTCGAGACCAACCTGTTCTTCCAGGGCATTCGTCCTGCGGTGAACGTCGGTCTGTCGGTCAGCCGCGTCGGTTCGGCCGCGCAGATCAAGGCGATGAAGCAGGTTGCCGGTTCGATCAAGGGCGAGCTTGCGCAGTACCGCGAAATGGCGGCCTTCGCGCAGTTCGGCTCGGATCTCGATGCCGCCACCCAGCGCCTGCTCAACCGCGGATCGCGCCTCACCGAACTCCTGAAGCAGCCGCAGTTCTCGCCGCTGAAGACGGAAGAGCAGGTCGCGGTGATCTTCGCCGGCGTCAACGGCTATCTCGACAAGCTGCCGGTCAACCAGGTCGGCAAGTTCGAGCATGGCCTGCTCAGCCACATGCGTTCGGCCGGCAAGGACGTCCTCGAAGCCATCCGCAAGGAAAAGGCGCTGTCGGACGATCTGCGCGCCAAGCTGAAGGCCGAGATCGACGCTTTCGCCAAGACCTTCGCCTGAGCGAATTGCAAGACGGGATCAGGTTTGAAGCATGCCTTCATTAAAAGACCTTCGTAACCGTATCGCCTCGGTCAAGGCGACGCAGAAGATCACCAAGGCGATGCAGATGGTCGCCGCGGCGAAGCTGCGCCGTGCGCAAGAGGCTGCGGAAGCGGCGCGCCCCTATTCGGAGCGCATGGGTTCCGTGCTGGCCAACATAACCCAGGCAATCGGCGGCGGCGGCGATGCCCCGGCGCTGATGACCGGCACCGGCAAGGATGACGTGCATCTGCTCGTCGTCTGCACCGCCGAGCGCGGCCTGTGCGGCGGCTTCAATTCGCAGATCGCCCGCCTTGCCCGCGACCATATCCGCAAGCTTTTGGCCGACGGCAAGCAGGTCAAGATCATCTGCGTCGGCAAGAAGGGTTTCGACATCCTGCGCCGCGACTACGCGTCGATGATCATCGACCGAGTCGACCTGCGCGAGGTCAAGACACTCGGCTTCGTCAATGCCGATGCCATCGCCAAGAAGGTCATCCACCTCTTCAACGAAGGCGGCTTCGACATCTGCACGCTGTTCTATTCGCAGTTCAAGTCGGTGATCAGCCAGATCCCGACCGCGCAGCAGATCATTCCGGCCGGCATTGCTTCGGCTCCTGCCGAGGCGATTGATGGCGGCAACGCCGTCTACGAATATGAGCCGGAGCCGGGCGAAATCCTCTCCGACCTCATTCCGCGCAACATCTCCGTGCAGGTTTTCCGGGCGCTGCTCGAAAACGTGGCCGGCGAAATGGGCGCCAAGATGAGCGCCATGGACAATGCGACGCGCAACGCCGGCGACATGATCAACAAGCTGTCGATCACCTACAATCGCCAGCGGCAGGCGCAGATCACCAAGGAACTGATCGAAATCATTTCGGGCGCCGAGGCGCTCTAGGCGTGGTTCGCGGGTCATCGACCCGCGACTGGACCGCGTGAGAAACAAAGGACGAAAAAGGGTAAAGACGATGGCGAAAGCAGCGACCCCCCAGAAGGCAGCCCCCAAGGCCGCAGCCGCGAAAACCGCAGCCCCCGCGAAGGCGGCGGCAAAGGCTCCAGTAGCAGCCGCGAAGGCCGCCCCGGCCAAGGCGGCAGCACCGGCGAAGGCCGCCGCTGCCAAGACATCGGCAGTGGCCAGCAAGGCAACCGGCGTTGTCGGCAAGGTTCGCCAGGTCATCGGCGCCGTTGTCGACGTGCAGTTCGGCGATCACCTGCCGGCGATCCTGAACGCGCTCGAGACGACCAATGTCGGCAACCGCCTGGTGCTCGAAGTTGCCCAGCATCTGGGTGAAAACACCGTGCGCTGCATCGCCATGGACTCGACCGAAGGTCTGGTTCGCGGCCAGGAAGTGCGTGACACCGGCGCGCCGATCACCGTGCCGGTCGGCCCGGGCATGCTCGGCCGCATCATCAACGTCATCGGCGAGCCGGTCGACGAAGAAGGCCCGGTCGACGCGACCGAAATGCGCTCCATCCACCAGCCGGCTCCCACCTATGTCGAGCAGTCGACGGAAGCACAGATCCTGATCACGGGCATCAAGGTGCTCGACCTCTTGGCCCCCTACGCCAAGGGCGGCAAGATCGGCCTGTTCGGCGGCGCCGGCGTCGGCAAGACCGTGCTGATCCAGGAACTGATCAACAACATCGCCAAGGCGCATGGCGGCTATTCGGTGTTCGCCGGCGTCGGCGAGCGCACCCGCGAAGGCAACGATCTGTATCACGAGTTCATCGAATCCGGCGTCAACAAGAAGGGCGGCGGCGAAGGCTCCAAGGCCGCACTCGTCTATGGCCAGATGAACGAGCCGCCGGGCGCGCGCGCCCGCGTCGGCCTGACCGGCCTGACGGTTGCGGAATACTTCCGCGACCAGGGCCAGGACGTGCTGTTCTTCGTCGACAACATCTTCCGCTTCACGCAGGCTGGTTCGGAAGTGTCGGCTCTGCTCGGCCGTATTCCTTCGGCCGTGGGCTATCAGCCGACGCTCGCCACCGACATGGGCGCGCTGCAGGAACGTATCACCACCACCACCAAGGGCTCGATCACGTCCGTGCAAGCCATCTACGTGCCCGCCGACGATCTGACTGATCCGGCGCCGGCGACCTCGTTCGCCCACCTTGACGCGACCACGACGTTGAACCGCGCCATCGCCGAAAAGGGCATTTATCCGGCGGTCGATCCGCTGGATTCGACCTCGCGCATGCTCGACCCGCTGGTCGTCGGCGACGAACACTATGGCGTCGCCCGCCAGGTGCAGTCGATCCTCCAGCGCTACAAGTCGCTGCAGGACATCATCGCCATTCTGGGCATGGACGAGCTGTCGGAAGAGGACAAGCAGACCGTGGCCCGCGCCCGCAAGATCGAGCGCTTCCTGTCGCAGCCGTTCTTCGTCGCCGAAGTGTTCACCGGCGCGCCGGGCAAGCTGGTCGACCTCGCCGACACCATCAAGGGCTTCAAGGGCCTCTGCAACGGCGACTACGATCACCTGCCGGAAGCCGCCTTCTACATGGTCGGCGGCATCGAGGAAGCAGTCGAGAAGGCACAGCGCCTCGCGGCTGAAGCGGCATAATTCAGGGAATAGGGAGTAGTCAGTAGTGAGTAGGGAATAGCAGCTGCGTGATGTGGGCCGGTTAGGGCCACTTACTACTGACTAGTTCCTATTCCCTACTCACTAAATTGATCATGGCTGAAGCTTTCAAGTTCGAACTGGTCTCGCCGGAACGCCTGCTGGTTTCTGAGCAGGTCGAATCCGTCGTCATTCCGGGCGCCGAAGGCGAGATGACCGTCATGGCGCATCACGCCCCGGTCATGACCACGATCAAGCCGGGCGTCGTCACCGTGAAGACCGCGGCGGGCGGCGAAGAACGCTATGTGGTGTTCGGCGGCTTCGCCGACATCGTTCCGGCCGGCTGCACGCTGCTGGCGGAATCGGCTGTCGCCGTGAAGGATGTCGACCGCGCCGATCTCGCGCGCCGCATCCAGGAAGCCAAAGAAGACGCTGCCGACGCCAAGGACGACGAGGCTCGCAGCAAGGCGGAGCAGTTCCTTAGCCAACTCACCACGCTGGAAGGCGCCATCCTGCCGGCTTGAAATTCGGTTTCGATGAAAGAGTAAAAAGCGGGGCCTTGCCTCGCTTTTTTGTTTGTTGGACAGTCGCGCTGCCTTGGGATGGGGGTGGGCCGGTGACGGAAGAAACAGCGCAACGAGAAACAGCCTCACGCTCCTGGTGGTCGACGGCCCTGGTGTCGGCCTTTGGCGGTCCATTCGGCGGATTTCTGTGGATCGGCAGCGGCAAGCCGGCGGTTGCCAGCCTGGTGGTGATCAGCGCCATCGTTTTCGCACTCGCCTACACCGGATTTCCGGTGCTGCCGGGAACCGATCTTGCCTGGCTGGCCAATTTTTCAGGTATCGGTTCGATGATCCTGGGGGCAGCGCTCGTCCTGCCCTTCGCCCATCGGTTCAAGCCGGTGAGATGGTATGCGCACGGATTTTGGGTGCTGGTGCTTGTCTTTCTGACTACCTATCCGGCTGCATTTGCGATCCGTTCGTTTCTGTTCCAGCCGTTTTCGATACCATCCAGCAGTATGGTGCCGACATTGCAAGGCGGCGACTATCTCTTCGTCTCCAAATTCGCATATGGCTACAGCCGCTACAGCGTGCCGTTCAATCTGTTGCCGATAGAAGGCCGCATGTTCGGCGCGGAGCCCAAGCGAGGGGATGTGGTGGTGTTCAAATTCCCGCCCGACCCCAGCGTGGATTACATCCAGCGGATCGTCGGTCTACCCGGGGACAAGATCCAGATGGTCAATGGCGTGCTGCACATCAACGATGTGGCCGTCGGCCTCAAGGATGCAGGCACTGTCTCCTACGAGGAACGCGAGCAACCTGCCAGGCTTGAACGGGAGACCCTGCCGGGTGGTGTCACCCATTTCGTTCTCGACCTGACGGACAGTTCCATCGGCGACAACACGCGGGAATTTGAGGTGCCCGAAGGCCACTATTTCATGCTGGGCGACAATCGCGACAATGCCTCCGACAGCCGATTCATGGTCGGCTTCGTTCCCTACGAAAACCTCGTCGGCAAGGCCGTGCGATTGTTCTGGAATTCAAAAGGCACGGAGTATTCTTCCCGGCAAACGCTGGACGGTTCGGTCGGCAAATAAGCCTGAATCGAGTTGGTTCGGACCCGCACCAAGTCTGGTTGATGACTACTTCATATCTATGCCGAGCGCGGCGAAGGCCAAGGTCGGACCGTCGCGTCGCAGGTGGACGAGATGCACAGCCACAAGTTCGATCAACGTCTGGCGTTCGGCGTGATCCCCAGCGAAGCCGGCCAGGTCGAACACCGCGGTCACGGTTTCATTCGCCGGCAGTTGCTCACTCAAAAGTTCCGTCAACGCCGCGTCGAGCGGATCGGTGAAATGGCCCTCCGGCAAGGTTTTCCCTCGCGCGGCGCAGGCGGCGATCCAGGCAGCCACCACCAGGGTCAGATGGACCAGTTCGGTACCGGCTTCCAGGCATTCGATGGCGGAAGCGATGATGCGCTGCGGCAGTTTCTGGCTGCCGTCATTGGCGATCTGCGCCGTGCGATGGGCAAGTGCAGTGTTGGAAAAACGCTCCGCGAGCTCCGCAATATAGGCGCTCGTGTCCAATCCGGCATCCTCGGGCAGGGTCGGGATCGCTTCGGCCCACAAGGCATCGACGAATTGGCGGATCGCCGGGTCGGCGAAGGCGCGGTCGACGGTGGCATGACCGCTGAGCAGGCCAAGATAGGCGATGGCCGAATGCGAGCCGTTGAGCAGCCTGAGCTTCATGTCCTCGAACGGGCCGACGTCGCGAACCATGGTGACGCCGAATTGTTCCCACGCGGGCCGGCCAGTCGGGAACTTATCTTCGACCACCCACTGACAAAACGGCTCGGTCATCACGGGCCAGGCGTCCTCGACGCCGAGTTCTTCAGCGATCCGCGCCCGATCGGCGTCGGTGGTTGCCGGCACGATGCGATCGACCATGCTGGAGGGAAACGCGACCTGGTGTGCGATGTGGTCGGCAATTCCGACATCACTCGATTGAGCGAGCCCGGCATCTCGCAACTGGGCGAATTCGACCAACAGCCGGTGCAGCGTGGCTCCGTTGGCCGGCAAATTGTCGCAACACAGGACAGTGAAGGGCGGCGTGCCGGCGGCGCGTCGCAGGGCAAGCGCCTCGGTCAGGAAACCATGCGCTGTCTTCGGCATCCGGGGATTGGCCAGATCATGGACGATATCGGGATGGGCGGCATCCAATCCCCCGCCTGCCGCCCTCAGATAGGCTTTTTCGGTGATCGTCAGCGTGACGATGCGGGTGTGCGGATCGGTCAGCGTGGCCAGCACCGCGCCCGGATTCTCCGGCGCCACCAGCATCGCACCGATCGAGCCGATGACCTGAAGCTTTTCGGTTCCACTGCTTCTGATCGCCAGCGTGTAGAGCCCGTCCTGCGGCGTGAGAGCGTCGCGCGTGTCGGTGCTGCGCAGCGAAACGCCTGTTATGCCCCAATCCGCCTCGCCTGCCGCCAGGCAATCGTCGACATAGGCTGCCTGATGGGCGCGGTGGAAGGCGCCGACACCAAGGTGCACGATGCCCGGGACGACGCGGCTGCGATCATACGCAGGTGTCGCGATCGAAGCCGGCAGTGCGCGCACGGTCTTCGTGGAAAGGCGTTCGGTCGTCGTGGTGCGACTGGTCTGGTCGGATGACATGAGTGGCCTCGGCAGGGATCGGCAAAGCGGCGTAACATTCGATTTCCTGCCACACAATGGGTCGAAAAGTCATCATACAACAATCGCAATTTTGTATGTTGACATTATTTCTTGCCGCCCCTACCGATAGTGGCTTGGGAGGATGATCGTGGCACTGACCCATGCGGATTTGCTGTTTCCCGCCGAGGCGCATTCGCGCGCGATTGCCCGTGATCTCTATGCCGGGATCAAGGACCTGCCCCTTGTCAGCCCGCATGGTCACACCGATCCGCGCTGGTATGCGCTGAACGAGCCATTCCCGGATCCGGCGCAACTGCTCATCGTCCCGGATCACTACATCTTCCGCATGCTGTTCAGCCAAGGCGTCCGCCTTGAGGATCTCGGCGTGGCGACGC
>NZ_RZQI01000691.1:0-3259 GCF_003998335.1 Mesorhizobium sp. M7A.F.Ca.CA.002.05.1.1
GCCTGCGCGCGGGTGCAGCCGTCGATCATCGCGGCCTCTTCCAAATCCTTGGGGATGCCGTCGAAGAACGACTGCATCAGGAAGGTGGCAAAGGCCGTGTTGAAGGCGGTGTAGATGATGATCAGCCCGGTCAGGCTGTTGATCAGGCCGATCTGCCCCATCACGCGGTAGATCGGCGGAATGACCATCACCAGCGGAAAAGTCTGGGTGAGCAGCAACATCAGCGCCAGGGCTGCCTTGCCGCGAAAGGTGAAGCGCGACATGGCATAGCCGGCGAGCGTGGCGATGATCGTCACCAGTGCCGCCGTCGAGACCGAGACGATGACGCTGTTGAGGAAATAGCGCGGGAAATCGGTGGCCTCGAGCACGGTAACGAAGTTTTGCAGTGTCATGTGCGACGGCCAGAAGGTGATGCCTTCGGAATAGAGCAGCCGCTCCGGCGTGACCGAGATCTTCAGCGTCCAGTAGATCGGGAACAGGGCAAACAGCACGTAAGCCGCGATTGCCGCGTAGAGGCCGATGCCGCCGAAGAAGCGCTGCGAGGTTGAACGTCCTGCTATCATCAGACGTGCCTCACCAACGTGCGGCGGATGCCGATCAGCGCAATCGCATAGGCGATGAGCAGAACGAGCAGCAGCACCGCCACCGCCGAGGCATAGCCCTTGTCCAGCGATTTGAAGGCGCTGACATAGATGTAGACCGGCACCGTGTTGGTCGAGCCGGCCGGTCCGCCCTCCGTCATGACGAAGATCAGGTCGGCGAAGGTGACGATCCAGATGGTGCGCAACATCACAGTGATGGCGATGGTCGGCGCCAGGAACGGCAGCGTCACCTTGGTGAAGCGCTGCCATGGCGAAGCGCCGTCGATGGCCGCTGCCTCATGCAGTTCCGACGGAATGGATTTCAGCGCCGCCAAAAGCGTGATGGCGAAGAACGGAATGCCGAACCAGATATTGGCGACGATCGGCCCCCACATGGCGGTGGCGGGATCGGAAAGCACATTGGTCGGTTCGGCCTTCAGCCCCAGTGCAAACAGCCAGTGCGGCAACGGGCCGATGATCGGATTGAACAGCCAGGCCCAGGTCAGGCCCGACAGGAAGGACGGCACAGCCCAGGGCAGGAACACCAGGGCTTGCACAGCCTTGCGGCCGCGAAACGGCTTGTCGAGCAGCAGCGCCAGGCCAAGGCCGAGGAAGAACTGGAAGAACAGGCTGGCGACCGTCCACCACAACGTGTTGACCAGTGCCTGCCCCAGCACCTGATCCGACAGCATCGCCTGATACTGTCCAAGCCCGACATATTCCGATTTGAACGCCGAGAACTTACGGAAGGAGTAGCTGATGCCGATGACCAGCGGCACCAGCAGCACCACGACCAGAAGGATGATCGCCGGGCTGAGATACAGCCATGGTTCGATAGCGGCATGCGACAGCCGCTTCTTTCGCGGCTGGCCTGCGGATCGGATTTCAGACACGGCATAAGTCATTGGGTGCTAAATCGTCTCCTGGAGGAGCGCCGGAATTGGCGACAAGCGTCCTTCTCCCCGTTCACGGGGAGAAGATGCCGGCAGGCAGATGAGGGGCAGCGCGAACCTATCGAGGCATAGCGCCGCCCCTCATCCGGCCCTATCGGGCCACCTTCTCCCCGTAAACGGGGAGAAGGGAAGAAAAACTACTTCTTGTTCTTCGCCAGCCAGTCCTGCTGTTCCTTGGTCAGGAAGGCAGCCCATTGGTCGGCGACGTCCTTGGCCGTCTTCTGGCCAAGCAGCACTTCCTGGAAATTCTTGATCGCCACCTGGTCGACGAAATTGCCGAGGTTCTCCAGATGCGTCGGCGGGGTGACCATTTCATATTTGGAGCTGTCGCTGAGCTCCGTGAACCAGCCCTTGAACTGCTCCGTCTTGAAATGGGGATCCTGGTCGGCGCCGTTGTGGATCGGAACGACGCCGACTTCCTTGGCCCATTCCAGATTGTCCTTCGGCGACAGAAGCGTCGCCATCAGCTTCCAGGCGTCGTCCTTGTGCTGCGAGTTGGCAAACATCGCCCAGCCGGCATAGCCCAGCGTCGGATAGGATTTGCCGCTCGGCCCGACCGGCAAAGGCGCCACGGCGAAATCGTCGGCGCTCATCTTGTCGGCGATGCCGAGCAGCGCGTCCGGATCCTGGTTGAGCATGGCACAGGTGCCGGAATAGAAGCCGGTGACCGTTTCATTGAAACCCCAACTCACGGCATCCTTCGGCGCCAGTCCGTCCTTGTACATGTCGGCCAGCATCTGCAGGCCCTTGACCGAGCCTTCTTCGTTGATCGTCGAAGTGCCGTCCTCGTTGAAGTAGCCGCCCTTGCCGGCAGCAATGTTCATGAACATGTGCATGCCGTTGAAGGCGCCCGGCCCGCCGCGCAGGCAGTAGCCGTACTTCCCCGGGAGCGCGGAAATCTTCTTGGAATCGGCGATGAAATCGTCGAGCGTCGCCGGCGGTCCGTCGAGGCCGGCCTCCTTGAACAGCTTCTTGTTCCAGAACAGCGCGTTCACATAGTAGCCGTAGGGGATCATGAACTGGGTGTTGTTGACGGTCGAGCCGAACTGCTTGGCGCGGTCGCCCAGCGTCTTGGCATCATCCCATTTGGCCATATACGGTCCGAGATCCTCGAGCTGGGCATTGTTGGCATAGAGGCCCATCCAGCGTTCCGGCATTTCGACGATGTCAGGCGTATCGCCGGCCTGCACCATGGTCAGGAATTTCTCGAACGCCTGGCCCCAGGGCAGCGAGATAAGCTCGACCTTGATGCCCGGATTGGCGGTTTCGAACTCGGCGATCTGCTTCTTCAGGAATTCGGTGCGCGGCGGGCTGGTGATGACTTCGACCATTTTCAGTGTCGAGTCGGCCACGGCATTTCCGGCGGAAATCGCCAGCCCCGCAACGGTGGCCAGCATGACGGTCAGTTTTTTCATGTTCAAGACTCCCATTTTGAACCCGCTTGTTATTTTCTGGCTTTTTCGAAGGCCTGGGCGACGTCAGCCCACAGGTCTTCGACACTCTCCAATCCGACATTGAAGCGGATGGTTCGGGGGCTGACGCCGAAGCGCGCCATCGAATTCAGGCCCGGCGTCTGCTCCAGCGACGCCTTGGCCGGTACGACCAGGCTTTCATGCCCGCCCCAGCTGACGCCGATGCGGAAATATTTCAGCGCGTCGACGAAGACGGGGATGTCGATATCGTCCGTCACCTCGAAGGAGAACAGACCGGCATAGCCGGCCAGCG
>NZ_RZQI01000692.1:0-3251 GCF_003998335.1 Mesorhizobium sp. M7A.F.Ca.CA.002.05.1.1
CATCAGCACCGCGTCCACCGTGTGCGGATCGCGTTTCCATTTGAACCATGGACCTTTCGGCCGGCCGGCGACATAGGCTGAGTCCCAGCGCTTCAGCATGACGCCTTCGATGATCGGATGCGGCGGCACCCGGCGTAGTTCCTCAAGCGTTTGCCAATCCGTGAAGTCGACGAATGGCGAAAGATCGAAACGGCTCGGGTCGAGCGTTCCGACAAACGCTTCCAGCCGACCGCGCCGCTCGCGAAACGACAGCGCGCGCAAATCCTCGTCGCCGAGCTGGAGCAGATCGTAGCAGCGCATGAAGGCCGGGTATTGCTGCTGCATCTTCGGTGTCACCGTCTTGCGATTCAGCCGTTGCTGCAGATCCGAGAAGGTTCCCGTCGCCTCCCGGGGATCGCCGACCAGCAATTCGCCGTCCAGCGTTGCGGAAAAATGCATGGCCTCGGCGAGGTCCGGAAAGGCACCGGAGACATCGTCGCCGGTGCGCGAATAGAGCCGGCGGATACCGCCCTCGGCCGTCGCCTGGACACGGATGCCGTCCCATTTCCATTCGGCGGCATAATCCGCGGGATCGAGCTTTTCGAGATCGCCGTCACCGACCGGGTTCGACAGCATCACCGGGCGAAACAATGCCAACGCCGTGCTTCGTGGTCTTTCGGCCTTGCCTTCCAGCCACGCGAACAGCGCTGTGTAAGGCGGTGACAGCCCGTGCCAGAGCTCCTCGATCTCGGCCACGTCGACCTTGCCGAAATCGGCCAGCGCCTGTTTGGCCAGCCGCGCCGACATGCCGATGCGCAAGCCGCCGGTGACCAGCTTGATGATGGCAAAGCGCGCCGAGATGCCCGCGCTGTCGAGCAGCCCGGCCAGCACCTTGGGCCCGTCGGAGCGGCTTGCCGCCTGCAGTTTGGCCACGACTTCGCCCAGCGTCGGCTCGCGGTTCGCGATGTTTCCGGGCGTTTGCGGCCAGACCAGCGACACCGTTTCGGCGAGATCGCCGACATAGTCGTAGGAATAGCCGAACAGCACCGGATCCATGCGTTCGGTGACCAGCATGCGCAGCATCGCCGGCTTGACCGCGGCGATGTGGAGATCGCCGGTGATGGCAGCCAGCGCCAGCCCGCGATCGGGATCCTCGACGCTGCGGAAATAGTCGGTCAGCAAGGTCAGCTTGCCGTTGCGCGACGGCGTCAGCACCAGGCGGTCGAGAAGCTCGGCGAAGCGGTTCATGGCTTCAATCGCCCTCGTCCTCGTAGCCGACCAGATGCAGCGGCCGGGCGGCGATGCCTTCGAGCTCGCACCAGCGCACCAGCGCTTCCTCGCGGCCATGCGTCACCCAGATCTCCTCGGCTCCGGTCTCCTTGATCGTGGCGGTCAACTCATCCCAGTCGGCATGATCGGAGATGATCAGCGGCAGCTCGACGCCGCCTTGCTTGGCGCGCTGGCGAATGCGCATCCAGCCCGACGCGAAGCACGAGATCGGATCGGGAAAACGCCGCGCCCAGCGGTCGGCGAAGGCCGATGGCGGGCCGACGACGATGGCGCCGGTAAAATCATCCTTGCCGCCGCTTTCGACGGTCGCCGGTTCGAGGGTGCCGAGATCGATGCCTTGGCTCTGGTAATATTCACTGAGTTTGGCCAGCGCGCCATGGATGTAGAGCGGCCTGTCGTAGCCGGCGTCGCGCAACAGCCGCATCACCCTTTGCGCCTTGCCCAGCGCATAGGCGCCGACCAGATGCGAGCGCTCAGGGAACTGCGCTGCCGATTTCAGCAGGCGGGCGATTTCTTCTGTGTCGGGCGGATGGCGAAACACCGGCAGGCCGAAGGTCGCTTCGGTGATGAACACATCGCACGGGATCGGCTCGAATGGCGCGCAGGTTGCGTCCCTCTGCCGCTTATAGTCGCCGGAAGCGACGATGCGCGTGCCCTGATGCTCGACGGATATCTGCGCCGAGCCCAGCACATGGCCGGCTGGATGGAAGCTGACGCTGATGCCATTGAGTGCAATCGTCTCGCCGAGTTGTGCCGCTTGCGTCGTGCCAGCGAAATTCTCACCGTAGCGCAGGCCCATAATGTCGAGCGTTTGCCGCGTCGCCAGCACCGAGCGGTGGCCGGAACGCGCATGGTCGGAATGGCCATGCGTGATCAATGCCCGGTCGACCGGCCGGACCGGGTCGATGAAGAAATCGCCCGGCGGGCAATAGAGGCCCTCGGGCCGGGGATGAAGCAGGTCGCTGGCGCGCATGATCCCCCAAGATAGGATATAATTCCGCGGCGGGAAGCCTGTTGTAAGTCACTGCTGACTCCCGCATAGAGCACCGCCGGCTCGATCCGCCGGCAGGACCCATCGCCATGAAACCGCTTCAGGCCTCGTCCGGCGACTTGAACGCCGATCGCCGTGCCGATTATGCCGAGATGCTGCACGCGGACGGGGACCATGCGGCGGCGGCGGAGTTGCTGCTCGGCGCCCTGGAAATGACACCGCAATGGGCGATGGGCTGGTTTCGCCTCGGCGAGATGCAGCAGGCGGCGGGCGCGGCGGAGCTGGCCGCGCAGGCCTGGACGATGTCGCTGCAACTCGATCCATCGGATCGTCAAGGCGCTGCACTGAACCTGCAATTGATCGGCAAGGCGCCGGCGCCCGACGCGCTCCCCAGCGCCTTCGTCGAGACCTTGTTCGACCACTATGCCGAGAGCTTCGATGAGTCCCTGGTCGGCAGGCTGGGTTACCGCCTGCCTGGGATGCTCGACCAGGCCATTCGAGCGGCAAGGCCGGGACGCTTCCCGCTCGCTCTGGATCTCGGCTGCGGCACCGGCCTGATGGGGCAGAGGCTGCGGCCGATCGCCGACCGGCTGGAGGGTTATGACATTTCGGCCAAAATGCTAAGAAAGGCGCGGGCCAAGGGCGTCTACGATTTCCTCGACAAGGCCGATCTGCGGGATTTTCCCTATGCCGGTCCGAAAGCCGATCTGGTGACGGTGGCCGATGTTTTCATCTATGTCGGCGCGCTGGACGGCGTGGTGAAGACGATTGCCCGCTTGCTGGCGACGGACGGCCTGTTCGCGTTTTCCGTCGAAACGCTGGCTGGCGATGGCGATTTCGTGCTGCTGCCGTCGCGCCGCTACGCGCATGCGCAACACTATGTGCGCGACGTCCTGGCCGCCAACGGGCTTTCGGTCCTCTCACTGGAGCCAACCGTCATCCGGCAGGATCGTGGGGAACACGTCAACGGGTTGGTCGTTGTGGCCGGGGC
>NZ_RZQI01000693.1:0-3246 GCF_003998335.1 Mesorhizobium sp. M7A.F.Ca.CA.002.05.1.1
GTCATCAACACTACGGGTCCGGCTCATGGGCAGGCATTACAGCTGAACCCGGCGCTGAGCTCGCTGGCGGAAGCCGGCTTGATCAGGACGGACCAATATGGACTTGGCATCGAGACAAGTCTCGACAGCCGCGCAATCGGCTCGGACGGTGAGGCGGTTGCGACACTCCTGGTCGCCGGCCCGCTGGCAAGAGGCACTTTCGGCGAGCTCATGGGTCTGCCGGAAGTCGCCCGCCATGCCCAGGCGGTCGCGGGGGAAATTGCCAAGCTGCTGGTTACGCTGCCGTCAGCGCAGGCGATCGGCGCCCATGCCGCGCATGGACCTCTTGCGGGCTGACATCTGCAGGCCGGGTTCGGCAGCGAAAATTGGTATTTCCGCCCCAAGAGTGCCCCAAAAACGGAAAATCCTTCTTTGTATATTTATTCTATAAACATAATAAATATCGGCGAAGTCCGGCTGCGGCCGGATCGATCAATGACACGGCCTGAATGGGAGACATTTCATGGCACACGCAGAGACCGACGCGATCAAGTTTGCCTACTGGGTGCCGAATGTTTCGGGCGGCCTGGTGATCTCCAACATCGAGCAGCGCACCAACCATTCGGCCGAGTATAACCGCAAGCTGGCGCAGATCGCCGAGAGGTCCGGCTTCGACTACGCGCTCAGCCAGATCCGTTTCACCGCTGGCTACGGCGCCGACGAACAGCATGAATCGGTGGCGTTCAGCCATGATCTGCTGGCGGCGACCACCACGCTCAAGGTCATCGCCGCGATCCTGCCCGGGCCATGGAACCCGGCGCTGGCGGCCAAGCAGATCGCCACCATCAGCTACCTGACCAACGGCCGCGTCGCGATCAATCTTGTCTCCGGCTGGTTCCGCGGCGAGTTCCACGCCATTGGCGAGCATTGGCTCGACCATGACGAGCGCTACCGCCGCTCGGAAGAATTCATTCGTGCGCTGCGCGGAATATGGACTGAAGACAGCTTCACCTTCCGTGGTGATTTCTACCGCTTCAACGAATATTCGCTGAAGCCGAAGCCGCCGCAGCCGCTGCCCGAAATCTTCCAGGGTGGCTCGTCGCGCGCCGCACGCGACATGGCATCACGGGTTTCGGACTGGTACTTCACCAACGGCAACACGCCGGCTGAAATCGCCAAGCAGGTCGACGACCTCAGGGCCAAGGCGAAGGCCAACAACCATTCCGTCAAGGTCGGCGTCAACGCTTTCGCTGTCGTTCGCGAGACCGAGGAGGAGGCCAAGACGGTGCTCGCCGAAATCATCGCCAAGGCCAATCCCGAAGCGGTCAATGCTTTCGGCCATGAGGTCAAGAACGCCGGTAAGGCCTCGCCGGAAGGTGAGGGCAATTGGGCGAAATCGTCCTTCGACGACCTGGTCCAGTACAATGACGGCTTCCGCTCCAACCTGATCGGCACCCCCAGGCAGGTCGCTCAACGCGTCGTCGACCTGAAGCGCGCGGGTGCGGATCTCATCCTGCTCGGTTTCCTGCACTTCCAGGAAGAGGTCGAGTATTTCGGCAAGCATGTCATCCCACTCGTTCGCGAACTGGAAGATGCCGAGGCGGCGGCGTCGCTGGCGGCGGAGTAGTCACCCCATAGGCACGCCGGGCAGGCGCCGGCCTGCACACATGAAGCTTGCCCGGCGCGCTGATCCGTCGGGCGGCAATAGGATTTTGCGCGCCTAATCGAGGACGATTGGAATGCCGTTGCCCAGTTATACGCTCGGAGTGATGGACGCTTCGGTCTATGCGCCGGAAGTCTTTGCACGCGGCTTGCCGTCAGGCCTGCGGTTGGAGCAGTCGTTCGAAGATGCCGCCTGGCCGGCAGGGTCCGTTGCCGACGCCGCCTCTCCCTTGCTCGCGCTTCAGGGCATAAGCCTGTCGTTTGGCGGCGTCGTCGCACTTGCCGATATCGACCTGTCGGTTCTACCAGGCGAGATCCGTGCCATCATCGGCCCTAACGGGGCCGGCAAGAGCTCGCTGATCAACGTCATCAGCGGCGTCTACAGGCCGGATCGTGGCCATGTCCAGCTCGACGGTACCTTCTATGCCCAGGTCCCGACGCAGCGGCTGGCCCATCTCGGCGTCGCCAGAACCTTCCAGAACCTTGCACTGTTCAAGGGCCTCAGCGTCCTCGACAATATCGCCTCTGGCCTTGCCTACAAGGTTCGCTCCAACTTTGCCGGCCAGGTGCTCGGCATCGGCCGCTCGCGTGGCGAGCAGCGCGATTCACGCAGCCGTGCCGAACAGGTCCTCGAATTCCTCCATCTCACCGCCATTCGCGACCGTCTTGTCGGCACCTTGCCTTATGGGCTGCAGAAGCGTGTCGAATTGGCCCGCGCTCTGGTGGCCGAGCCGCGCCTGCTTTTGCTCGACGAGCCGATGGCCGGCATGACAGCGAGCGAAAAGAGCGAGATGGCGGCTTTCGTCCGTGCCGCGCGCGATCGTTTCGCCACCACCGTG
This sequence comes from Mesorhizobium sp. M7A.F.Ca.CA.002.05.1.1, assembly GCF_003998335.1. NCBI lineage: Bacteria > Pseudomonadati > Pseudomonadota > Alphaproteobacteria > Hyphomicrobiales > Phyllobacteriaceae > Mesorhizobium > Mesorhizobium sp. M7A.F.Ca.CA.002.05.1.1. The sequence continues at coordinate 2,481 of NZ_RZQI01000693.1, forward strand.
GTGTTGATCGAGCACGATGTCGGCGTCGTCATGGGTCTGTCCGATCGAATCGCCGTCCTCGACTACGGCCGCAAGATCGCCGACGCCACGCCCGATGAAGTCAGGAACGACCAGCGCGTCATCGATGCTTATCTCGGCGTCGCCTCGGACAATGAAGACGGGGCAGGCATATGATCGCCGGTTTCGACTACCAGTTCTTCATCGAAGTGCTCGTCGGAGGCCTGCTCTCAGGCGTCATGTATTCGCTTGTCGCGATCGGCTTCGTGCTCATCTACAAGACCTCGGGCGTGCTCAATTTCGCGCAAGGCGCGATGCTGCTGTTTGCGGCACTCACCTTCGTCAGCCTTGTCGAGCGCGGCATTCCCTTCGCGCTGGCGCTGGTGGTCACCTTCGCCATCATGGTGGCGATCGGCATCGCCATCGAGCGCACGGTGCTCAGGCCACTGACCAACAAGCCGCCGATCACCCTGTTCATGGCGACGCTTGGCCTGTCCTACATCATCGAAGGCGCTGCCCAGCTGATCTGGGGCACGCAGGTCCACGGCCTCGATCTCGGCATCGAGGATGTGCCGCTGGAAATCGGCGGCGTGCTGATCAGCCAGTTCGATATTTTCGCGGCCGTGGTTGCTTCCGGCATGGTCCTCTTGCTGTCGCTGTTCTTCCGCTACACCCGCATCGGCCTCTCCTTCCGCGCAGTCGCCGACGATCAGTTCGCGGCACTCGCGGTCGGCCTCAGGCTACCCCTGATCTGGGCCACTGTATGGGC
>NZ_RZQI01000694.1:0-3239 GCF_003998335.1 Mesorhizobium sp. M7A.F.Ca.CA.002.05.1.1
GCGAGGCCGCGTCCTGATTTGCGGAAGATCGGCGTCGCCGCCTGTTCTTCCAGTTTCTTCAATTGCGCGCTGACCGCCGACGTCGACCGGCCAAGCCGGTCAGCCGCCTTGGCAAAGCTGCCCAGCTCCATACCGGTGACGAAACTGCGCAGGACGTCGAGGTCGAAAGTTACGCGTCGCATATCTGAAGTCCCGATTTTCAGGATTGTAAGTTCAAAACTTCCTGATTTTCAGGATGAAATTATGGCGGTAGGGACAGATCGTCAAGGCCGGACCACTGGCCAGCACGGGAAATGAAATCATGTCCGCCATCGTCAATTGCACCGATCGGCAGTCGCCGAAGCTCCTGGAAGATACCGGTTCCGCCGGGAGGGTTTTCAAGCCGGGCCATCGCTGGAAGGTTCTGGGCATCGGCGTTGCCGCCAATGCCGCCTTCTCGGCTACGTTCTCCGGCATCCCGGCGACGGCGGTCGTTCTTCGCCAGGGCTATCATTTGGGCAATGCCGAGCTCGGCCTGGCGCTCGGCCTTCTCGGGCTGGGGGTCGCGCTCAGCGAACTGCCCTGGGGTTTGCTCACCGATCGCTGGGGCGACCGCCGCGTGCTCCTGATCGGGCTCTGCGCGACGGCGGCGTGGCTCCTGGTCATGGCGATGCTGGTTGTGCCGACAAAGTCCGGTATTCCCGGCGTCACGCTGCTCTCCGCGAGCCTGCTCATCACCGGACTGCTCGGCGGCAGCGTCAACGGTTCGAGCGGCCGCGCCATCATGGGCTGGTTTCGGGAAAACGAGCGCGGCTTCGCCATGAGCGTCAGGCAGACGGCGGTGCCGCTTGGCGGTGGCCTTGGCGCGCTCGTGCTGCCCTCGCTTGCGCTGGCTTTCGGCTTTGGCGCGGTGTTCGGGGTGCTGGCGGGCGCATCCGCTCTGTCTGCCCTGTTCGCCTGGCGCTGGCTGCACGAGCCGCCGACGGCGGGCGAGGGCCATCTCGCTTCGGCTGTGGCCGGACCGGCGCCGCTGCGCAATCGCGATGTCTGGCGTATCGCGACCGCCATCGGCCTGCTCTGCTTTCCGCAGGTGGCCGTGCTCACCTTCGCTTCCGTGTTCCTGCACGATTTCGTTGGGTTGGGAACGGCGGCAATCGGCGCGAGCCTCGCCGCCGTTCAGATCGGCGCCATGGTCATGCGCATCTGGAGCGGCCGCTTCACCGACCGTCACGGCAACCGCCGCCAATTTCTTCGCTTGTGCAGCGCGTTCAGCGCCCTTGCCTTCGCCATGCTTTGGCTGCTGGTCCTGTTCGGCCCAACCGTTCCGGGCGGCCAGCTCATCTGGTTGGCGGTCCTTCCAGTCGTGCTAATTGTCGCAGGCATCTCGGTCTCTTCCTGGCACGGCGTCGCCTACACCGAGCTTGCCACCCTTGCCGGGGCCAGCCATGTCGGGACCGCGCTCAGCCTTGCCAACACCTTTGTTTTCGTAGGCTTCTTCCTGGTGCCGGTGGCCATTCCGGGGCTCTTGCACCTTTGGTCTTGGTCCGGCGTCTGGCTGGCGGCCGCCATCTGCGCGCTGATCGCCCGGCCGATCTTCCTGCGTCCGGCCTGAGTTCGGCCGCAAAACCGCCCGACTTCGGAACCACGACCTGAAGCCGGCTGAGAACAATCCGATCGAAGCCGTTAACGTCCCATCAAGGTTAATGCATCATTTTGCTCTCCAGTGGGGTCTGTCGCGTTCCTGGAGAGTGTTCCGTGCATCGACGTGTGTTGAAGCGGCTGGTTGCCGCCGCCGGTGAGAGAAGACGTGGCTTTCTGCCCCCGTTCGTCATCGGTCTCGGCATCTGGATCGGCTTTCCGACCATCGTCGCCTATCAGGACATGACGAGCCTTGTCTCCGGCCTCGAAGCGAACACCCGCTGGAATTCCTATGTCGAGAAATCCGTCGCCGGCTCGACCCATGCGGCCGAGATGCCCTTTGTCGATTCTGATGTCACCGGCTCCATCTCCGGATCGGGTGTCCACCTGGCCGGTGTCGGCAACGTGTCGTTTCGCGGCAAGGGCGGCAAGGTCAGCGGCACGCCCGATGAGGACCGCGTCGTGCGCGCCGAGAAGAAAGGGCGCATCGTCCAGATGTCTCCCGTCGCACCGCCGAAGAACTTCAACGCCGGCTCGATCTTCGAGCGCACCTCCTCCTTGCTGCGGCCCAGCATGGACAGCGGCCTGAAAATGGCTTTCGCCAAGCCGCAGATCAAAGGCAAGGAAATCCAGATCGCCGCGGCATTCCATGCGCGCGAGGACAGGAAGCCGGATCCCGGCGTGCCGGCCATGCTGGCAGCGCTGGTCAACAACGACCATCCGGACGTGCTGGCCACCGCCTACGCGCAGTCCGAGCCTGACTATGCCAAGGCATCGCCCTTCGAAGCCCTGCTTCAGGACGAGCAGCCCAATGAGGGCCGCTTCATTCCGCCGATGGCCAAGGGCGATCATTCGTGGATCCAGAACCCGCTGCCCGCCAGTGTCTTCTCCCAGAAGGAGCAGGCATGCCTTGCCAACGGCATCTATTTCGAGGCGAGGAGCGAATCCGTGCGCGGCCAGGCCGCCGTCGCCCAGGTCATCCTCAACCGCGTCCGCAACCCGACCTATCCGAATTCGATCTGCGGCGTCGTCTACCAGAACGACAGCTGGTTCAACCGCTGCCAGTTCTCCTTCGCCTGCGACGGCAGGAAGAAGCGCATCGATAGCCCAGCCGCCTACAAGACCGCCAAGGAGATCGCCATGGCCGTCACTGCCGGCAAGATCTTCATCCCGGAGGTCGGATCGTCGACCCACTACTATGCGCAATATGTCCATCCCGGCTGGGCGCGCACGATGCAGAAGATGACCAAGATCGGCCTGCATATCTTCTATCGGACCTATGGCGGCGGCTGGAGCTGAGTGCGGAGTAGCCGCTGATCTTTGATGTGGCGCGCAGCCGATCAAAGGGCCATTGCGCGGGGGATTCGCGCCATGCATCTTCGTCATCATGGCGGGCACGATGTCGCACCTTTCTAATTCATTGATTTTATTGCCTAAAATACATGGCAATGAACTTCCGCCCGTGGCTTGACGGGCGCAAACCCTCTAACTATGTTGCCGGCGACTTTAGAAGCGGACGGACGGTGACGGTCTGACCGGGCAGGGGGGGTGCGATGGCCGACAAGAATGGGCCAGACGGAACCGGAAAAACCGGCCGCGGCAATCAGCATGAGCCCGACATC
>NZ_RZQI01000695.1:0-3239 GCF_003998335.1 Mesorhizobium sp. M7A.F.Ca.CA.002.05.1.1
ATCGGACGGATCTCATTCAGGATCTCGTCCTTGGAAGCGCTTTCAAGAGCGGTCAGGTTGAACCGATCGATCAAATGGCGATGAAGCTCGACTTTGAGCGTCAGAAAATCATTGCCATGCGATTCAATATCAGCGGCTGGCGAAAGAGCCGGAGCAACAGGCTGCACCACCAGCTGATCGGTCTTTGACGCTACCTGCTGTTCGCTTGTCCCCTTGATGAACCGCCCCAGCATAGTCGCTTATACTCCCCTCAGTCCCTCATTAGCGGAAACTAACTGTTAACCACGGGAGGCACAAGCGCCCAGGTGGTAGGCGTGCCCTCAATACTTTCTACATAGTTAAGATCAGAAGCCTGTAATAACGCGCTTATTTGATACGGCTGCCGGTTCGTGGTCAGGGCGTCGGCCCTGCTTTCCAGGCTCTTTCGACTTTTGGGGGCAAACCGCCCGGAAGAGGCTGCTAAACCCTTAGATATAAAGGAATATGCATTTGCGCTAATGCTTCCACAATCTTGCCCCATCGGGGGCCAAATTGTGAACGAATGGTTAAAGTCCTTGAAAAATGAAAAGAATCAAGCTGTTGCGAAAATTCGGAACTGTGATCTTCTTGCCGAATCATGTACATGAAAGTTAAGGAACTCTTAATCTCGTTTGACTCTGCGTTTTCTCGGGACCTAGGATCGAGATGACGGGGGATGCTTGGGTATGGATTTCATCCTTTGCTCTGTCTCGTCGGGTTCCAACCTCCAAAGGGAGAAATTGACATGAACAAGCTCATGACGATGACCCGGCAGTTCCGCGACGATGAGAACGGCGCTGCCATGGTCGAATATTCTATTCTTATCGGCATCATTGCCGTTGCATCGATCCTGACTGTCATCGCCATCGGCGCCTGGGTAAACGCCAGGTTCCTCGGTCTCTGCACCGCCCTCGACGCGGGGGCTGGCACCTGCAACGCGGCTGCGGGCACCGGTTCCTGATCGCCTGACTACATTCAGGCCCGGATCGTTCGAGCCGGGCCTGAATCCGATCGCAGCGGGCGAATCCCGCATTGGGGCTGGGGCTTGGGACATGCGCGCCAACACAATTATCATGATCGTGCTCGCCGGGGTGTTCGGCGTCCTGGCGGTGGTGCTGGTCAATATCTGGCTTGCCGGCCAGCGAAGCGCCATGGCACAAACGGGTGTCGTACAAGGCAGCACGGTCGTGGTTGCGGCAGTGCCGCTGAAGTTCGGTGACGCTCTGAGCGCAGATAAACTGCGCGAAGTTGCCTGGCCTGCGGGCGCGGTTCCAGCCGGGGCATTCAAGTCAACGAAAGACCTGCTAGCTGGCGACGGTGCCAAGCAGGCATTGCAAGCGATCGGCATCAATGAGCCGATTCTTGCTACCAAGATTACCGGCCCCGGCCAGCGCGCCACGCTTTCGGCGGTGCTCGGCGAAGGCATGAAGGCCGTGTCCATCCGCGTCAACGACGTGCTCGGTGTGGCCGGCTTCGTTTTCCCGGGCGATCGAGTCGATATCCTACTCACCCGCACGGCGCGCGGCGATGATGGCACGGATAAGAGTTTCGTCGACGTGCTGCTGCAGAGCATGAAGGTGCTGGCCATCGACCAGGTGGCCGACGAAAGCAAGGACAGCCCGACGGTGGTGAAGTCCGTGACGCTGGAGGCCAGCACCAGGGACGCGCAAAAGCTGACGCTGGCGGCAGGCGCCGGCCAATTGTCGCTGGCGCTGCGTCAGGCCGCAGCCAGCAAGGGCGAGACGACAGAACGGGTGACGCTTTCTGACCTGACCGGCGAAACGCCGGCCGATGTCGCCGCCAGGCAGGCGGAGCTCGACAAGAGGGCAGCAGCGGAAGCGGCAGCAGCAGCCGAGCGCAAGCGCGCCGAGGACAAGATTGCCGGGTTGACCCAGGCCGTGGAAAAAGTGGGAAGCCGTCTCGACGAACTTGGCCGGGCCAAACCGGTTCCTATCGCGGCACCGGCGACCAAGGAAGTGGTCAAATACGTGCAGCCGGAGCCGCCGGCACGGGCTACGGTCGGCGTGTTCCGGGGTGTGAAGCTCGAGACATATGACGTACCGCGACAACAATAAAGCGCGGCGAAACGGATGCTGCCACCAGCAGCGAGTGGGGAGACGGGGATGCGGGGTTCTTGGTTAGGGATAGCGACGGCCGCGTTGTCGTGTTTGGCGGCGCTGTTGCTGTCGGGCCTGGCGGCCGGTGCGGCCGACCGCTTCATCGATGTCTCAACCCCTGCCGTGCACCGGATTTTCCTGCCGATGTCACAATCGGTAACGATCCAGGTGAGTGCCAATCTGGGCGATATCGTCGTCGGCGACGAGAAGATCGCCGATGCGCAGCCGATGACCGACCGCACGCTCTATGTCATCGGCAAGGGCGCCGGCACCACCACGGTCAATCTGTTTTCCACCGACAAGCGCTCGCTCGGCGCGCTCCAGATCGAGGTCGGTGTTGATGTCAGCGACATGGCGCAGGCGATCCGCCAGGTGGCGCCGAAGTCGCGCATCGAGGTCGGCTCGGTCAACGGCAGGGTCAGGCTTGGCGGTCATGTCAAGGACGGCGCCACGCTGGCGGCTATCCTGGCGGTTGCGCAGCAATATGGCCCCGACGCCGTCATCAACTCCGTCATCGTCGACGACAGCCAGCAGGTCAATTTAGAAGTGCGCGTGCTGGAAGCCAAGCGCAACACCGGCCGCGATCTCGGCGTGTCGATCAGGAGCACGAACGGCAGTGGCACGACCCGTACCGGCACCGGTGTTGCTGCCGTCGACGAGGACGGAGTGGTGCTCGGGCCGGGCGGTCTGCTCAGCGGCCTCCTGTCGACCTCCAGTCCCTTCGGAGCCCTGATCACGCGCGTCATCGACAGCAACATCAAGGTCGATCTGATCATCGAGGCGCTCGAGTCCAAAGGCGCGGTGCGCATGCTCGCGAACCCCAACCTCACCACTCTTTCCGGCGAGCAGGCCAGCTTCAACGCCGGCGGCGAAGTGCCTATCCGAACGCTCGACAAAGACGGCGAGATAAGCATCGAGTACAAGCAATTCGGCGTTAACCTGCTGTTCACGCCGGTCGTACTCGACGACGGCAAGATCCATATGAGGCTGGCGCCGGAAGTCAGCGACCTGACCGGCTTCACCACCGCCGGCGACCCGATCTTCACCAACCGCAAGCTGGCAACCGTCGTCGAACTTCGCGACGGCCAGAGTTTCGCCTGTCTC
>NZ_RZQI01000696.1:0-3233 GCF_003998335.1 Mesorhizobium sp. M7A.F.Ca.CA.002.05.1.1
AGAAGATGCAGGACGCCGAACGCGTCTTCCGCAAGACCGGCATAACCTTCGCCGTCTATGGCGAGCAGGAAGCTTCCGAGCGGCTGATCCCGTTCGATATCGTTCCACGCATCATTTCAGGCAATGAATGGCGGCGCCTCACGCAGGGCATCGAGCAGCGCGTGCAGGCGCTAAACGCCTTCCTCGACGACATCTACCACCGCCAGGAAATCCTGCGCGCAGGGCGCGTCCCCAGGGAATTGATCGCCAGGAACGAGGCCTTCCTGCCGGAGATGATCGGGGTCAGGCCGCCGGCCGGCGTCTACACCCACATCATCGGCGTCGACATCGTCCGCATCTCGGAGGACGAATTCTACGTGCTGGAGGATAATGCGCGCACACCGTCGGGCGTCTCCTACATGCTGGAGAACCGCGAGACGATGATGCAGCTGTTCCCCGAGCTGTTCCAGAAGATCAAGGTACGGCCGGTGGAAAACTACCCGCAGCTTCTGCGCCAGTCGCTGGCGGCGGTGCGGCCGCAAAGCACCAAGGGCGCGCCGACCATTGCGGTGCTGACGCCCGGCAGCTTCAACTCCGCCTATTTCGAACACGCCTTCCTCGCCGACCAGATGGGCGTGCAGCTGGTCGAAGGCCAGGATCTGCGCGTCGTCGACGGCCATGTCGCGATGCGCACGACCGAAGGCTACAAGCAGATCGATGTGCTCTACCGACGCGTGGACGATTCCTTCCTCGATCCGCTGACCTTCCGACCGGATTCGGCACTCGGCATACCCGGCATCATGGATGTCTATCGGGCCGGCAACATCACCATCGCCAATGCGCCGGGCACCGGCATCGCCGACGACAAGGCGATCTATTCCTACATGCCCGAGATCATCGAATTCTACACCGGCCGCAAGGCGATCCTGGGCAACATCCCAACCTGGCGCTGCTCGGAGCCCGACAGCCTGAAATACGTGCTCGAGCACATCGACGAGCTGGTGATCAAGGAAGTCCATGGTTCCGGCGGCTACGGCATGCTGGTCGGGCCGGCTGCGACCAAGAAGGAATGCGAGACCTTTGCCAAGAAACTCCAGGCAAAACCTTCGAATTACATCGCCCAGCCGACGCTGGCGCTGTCGACATGCCCGATCCTGACGGAAAAGGGGCTGGCGCCGCGCCATGTCGATCTCAGGCCTTATGTGCTGGTCTCCGATCGCATCCAGATCGTGCCCGGCGGCCTCACGCGTGTCGCGCTGAAGGAAGGCTCGCTGGTCGTGAATTCCTCGCAAGGCGGCGGGACGAAAGATACTTGGGTGCTGGATGATTAAAGCGAATAGCGAATAGTGAGTAGCGAATAGGGGAAGGAGGGCAGCAAGACGGCGATCAATTCTTACAGGGACCTAATTGTTTGGAAAGCGGCCGTCGAGTTGGCGGTGGATTGCTATTCGGTAACCAAAGCCTTTCCAAGCAGCGAAATCTACGGGATGACCTCTCAGATGCGGCGGTCTTCCGTATCAATTGCAGCAAACATCGCCGAAGGGCATGGGCGGGAGAGTACGGGATCATTCATTCAATTTCTGCGCATGGCGCAGGGATCTCTCAAAGAGTTGGAAACACACCTGATCTTGTCTGAAAAAGTAGGGTTGATGGTTGAAGCAGAGGTGGTGCGTTTGCTTAGCAAGGCCGATGAGATCGGGAAAATGCTACGTTCCATGATCAGGAGTTTGCAACAAAAATCATGAAGCTGATTTTCCCCTATTCGCTACTCACTATTCGCTATTCGCTCGAAATCGGGGCACGATGATGCTTCTCGGCCGCACCGCCAACGGGCTTTACTGGATGAATCGCTATATCGAGCGGGCGGAGAACATGGCGCGCTTGGTCGATGCCGGTTTGCGCATGGCGCTGACTCGTACCCAGAGTGCCTCGGAAGAGTGGAATTCGGTGCTGCTCAGCGCCGGTTCCGACGTCACCTTCAGCCAGAAATATTCTGACTATACCGCGGCCAACGTCGCCGACTTCCTGTTGCGCGACACGTCGAACCCGTCGAGCACGATGGCGTCGATCGAGACGGCCCGCAACAATGCCCGCATGGTGCGTACCGCGCTGACGCGCGAAACCTGGGAAAGCATCAACGAAGCCTGGATGTCGCTGAAGCGGATGCTGGCCAAGCCGATCGACGAGCGCGACCTGCCCAGCGTACTCGACGCCATCAAGCGCGAGACGGCGCTGATCCGCGGCTCGTTCTACGGCACCATGCTGCGCAACGAGATCTTCGACTTCTCGCAGCTCGGCACTTATGTCGAGCGCGCGGACAACACGGCGCGCATCCTCGACGTGAAATATTATGTGCTGCTGCCGTCGATCTCCTGGGTCGGCTCGACGCTCGACAATTATCAGTGGGAATCGATCCTGCGTTCGGTCTCGGCGCATCGCTCCTATCGCTGGGTCTACGACGCCGATTACAAGCCGACCAACATTGCCGATTATCTGATCCTCAATGTCCGCATGCCGCGCTCGCTGATGTTCTGCTATCGCTTCCTGTCGGAGCATCTGAAATTCCTCGGCGACGATTACGGCGAGCGCCATGCCTGCCACGCAACGGCCGAGAAGACGCAGACAATGCTGAGAGCCGGGTCGATCAAGGGCATATTCGACGCCGGCCTGCATGAATTCCTTGCCAATTTCATTCGCGACAACACCAAACTGGGCGAAGAGATCGCACAAGATTATCGGTTCAATTGAGCATGGTCCCGAAAGGTGGGAGCCGGTTTTCTCAGACAAATGAAACCGTTTGTCCGGAGATCGTGCTCACAAACGGAATAGAAGCATGCGGCTGAAGATCACCCATCGGACCGAATACCGCTACGACGCGCCGGTGCACTATCTGTTGCAGCGGCTGCGGCTGCTTCCGGTCAGCGGGTCGACGCAGACCGTTCTGTCCTGGGCCTTGACCATCGAAGGCGCGCGCGAAGAAGTTCGCTTTGTCGACCATTTCGGCAATGACACAAGGCTGCTAAGCGTCGAGGGCGAGCGCGACTTCATCACGGTGGAAGCATCAGGCGAAGTGGTGACACGCGACACCGCGGGTGTCTCGGGGCCGCACCAGGGCTTTACGCCGCTCTGGCTGTACAGCCATGAGACGCCATTGACGGCGATCGGCAGCGGTATCCGCGAACTCGCCGCATCGGTCGGCAAGGGCAGCGACATCGAAAGGCTGCACCGGCTGCTGGCTGTCATCGGCGAGCGCG
>NZ_RZQI01000697.1:0-3232 GCF_003998335.1 Mesorhizobium sp. M7A.F.Ca.CA.002.05.1.1
GCCCGCATCCACGCCCCAGGTCGGCTGGTTCACCACCATGACGCTTGGCCGGCGGTCGAGTTCACGGCCGACGATGAATTTCTGCAGATTGCCGCCCGAAAGGGCCGCGGCCTCCGGATCCGGCGCACTCTTGCGTACATCCATCGCCTCGATGATGCGTTGGGACGCGGCTTGGATGGCACCGCTCTTCACCATCCCGCCGGAACCGACGAACGCCTTGCCGTCGGTGGCATGGCGCGACAGCAGCAGGTTTTCGGAAAGCTTCATGCGCGGTGCCGCACCGTGGCCGAGGCGCTCCTCCGGCACGAAGGCAGCGCCCAGCAGTCGGCGCCCGGTGATGGTGAGGCCGCCTGCGTCCTTACCGCGAATGCGCACCGAGGATGCATCCTGCTGCGGCACTTCGCCTGAGACGGATTCGAAGAACTCGCCCTGGCCGTTGCCGGCGACGCCAGCGATGCCGATCACCTCGCCCGCCCGGACGTTCAGGTTGATGCCCTTGAGCGGGATCGAGAACGGTGTTGCCGGCTTGCGGCTGAGGTTGCGAATCTCGAGCAGCGGCTGCGCCGTGGCGATCCCCTCGACCGGCGCGCGCACCACGGCCTGCACCTCGTTGCCGACCATCATGCGGGCCAGCGAAGAGGCGGTTTCCTCGCGCGGGTTGCAATGGCCGACGACCTTGCCGTGACGCAGCACGGTGGCGCGGTCGCAGATGCGTTTGACCTCTTCGAGCCGGTGCGAAATGTAGAGGATGGATTTGCCTTCCGAACGCAGGCGCTCCAGCGTCTCGAACAGCTTGTCGGCTTCCTGCGGCGTCAGCACCGAGGTCGGCTCGTCCAGGATGATGAGCTGAGGCGTTTGCAACAGGCAACGGATGATTTCGATGCGTTGGCGTTCGCCTACCGACAGGTCGCCGACCAGCGATTCAGGATCGAGCGGCAGGCCGTAGCTGAAGGAAAGCGCCCTCGCCTTCGCAGCGATGCTGTTGATCGGCGAGCCGTCGTCCAGCGACAGGGCAATGTTTTCGGCCGCGGTCAGCGCCTCGAACAGCGAGAAGTGCTGGAACACCATACCGATACCGAGTTTTTTCGCGACGCCGGGGCTGGAAATCCTGACGGCCTGCCCGTTCCAGAAGATCTCGCCGGCATTGGGCTCCAGCGAACCGAACAGCATCTTCACCAGCGTCGACTTGCCGGCGCCGTTTTCGCCAAGCAGGGCGTGGATCTCACCCCTGGCGATGTCGAGATCGATATGATCGCACGCCGTCAGCGTGCCGAATATCTTGGTGAGGCCACGAACCTCAAGCAGGTTCGTGCCGTCGTGATTTGCACTCACAGTGCCTCCCATCTGGTTAGCCAGACATGTTCTGTGTTCCCGCAGGCATGGTAGGCGCGGCCGGCTCTCATCGGAAAGCGGCACACGTCTTGAAAGAGCTTCAAGAATTTCAGCGGAAATTCAAGGGATAGCAAGGCAGAACGAACTAAGGGATGAGAATGGTCGTCCCTGTGGTCCTGCGGCCCTCGAGGTCGGAATGCGCCTTGCCGGCGTCCTTCAGCGCGTAGCGCTGGTTGATCTTGATTTCGACCGCGCCGCTGAGCACGACCTCGAACAGGGCGGCGGCAGAAGCGTCGAGGTCCTCGCGTTTTGCGTTGTAGACGAACAGTGTCGGCCTTGTTGCGAACAGCGACCCCTTCTGTGCCAGCAATGACATGCTGAACGGCGGTATGGGTCCCGATGACTGGCCAAAGCTGACGAACATGCCAAGCGACCGCAGGCAGTCCAGCGAAGCCGGAAATGTGTCGTTGCCGACCGAATCGTAGACAACGTCGCATTTTTTGCCGCCGGTGATGGCGGCGACGCCGGCAACGAAATCCTGTTCCTTGTAGTTGATGACATGGTCGAAACCATGCGCCCTGGCGAGCTCGATCTTGTCGGACGAGCTGGCGGTGCCGATGACGGTGGCGCCGAGATGTTTTGCCCATTGGCCGAGGATCAGCCCGACGCCGCCTGCCGCGGCGTGGAACAGGATCGTGTCGCCGGCCTTCACCTTGAACGTCCGGCGCAGCAGATATTCCGCGGTCATGCCCTTCAGCATCATCGCCGCGGCCTGTTCGTCGCTGATGCCATCCGGAACCTTGACGACGCGGCTGGCATCGATGACGCGCTGTTGCGCGTAAGCGCCCGTCGTCACGGCATAGGCGATGCGATCGCCAGGCTTCAGCCAGTCGACGCCCTGGCCGACCTCCAGCACCACGCCGGCGGCTTCGCTGCCTGGCACGAGCGGGAAGCCGCCAGGCGGCGGGTAGAGGCCAGAGCGATGTTAGACATCGATGAAATTGAGGCCGATCGCGGTGTGCCGGACCAGGATCTGCCCGGATCCCGGCTGGCCGGGGTCAGCGTCCTCATAGGTCAGAACTTCCGGGCCGCCATTGGCGTGAATGCGGATCGCTTTCGACATTGCTAGGCTTCCTGTGGGGCTAGGCTTCCTGTGGGAGCGGCTGATCAAGCCTTTTTGGCACCGAGATTGGGAAAGAACTGCATGATGCCACCGATGCAGGCAAGGTAAAGCCCGGTGATGGTAATGCCGATCTTGGTGAAGGTGCTGACCTGTTCGCCCAGCACGCCGATCTGATCATAGAAGGCAGCGAGTGCCGCCTGGGCCAGGGCAAGCGCGCCGAAAGCGCACCACAAGAGAGTCATCCCAAGGTTGATGCGCCGCAGCCGCACCACCCGCACCGGGTGGATGAAGTTGATCGGCACGAAAGTCAGGACGCCGGCCACCACCACAACCGCGAACGAAACCCATTGTCCGGGCTCGATGACGAACAGGGTGAACACCACCATGTTCCAGACCACGGGGAATCCCTTGAAGAAATTCTCCTTCGTCTTCATGCCGGTGTCGGCATAGTAGATGGCGCTGGACACGACGATGATCGCCGCCGACAGGAAAGACAGGCCCTCGCCCATGAAGCCGCGCTGATAGAGCGCGAAGGCCGGGATCAGCACGTAGGTCACGTAGTCGATGATGTTGTCGAGCAGTTCGCCTGACCATGTCGGCAGGATCTCCTTGACCTCGAGCTTGCGCGCGATCGGTCCATCGATGCCGTCGACGAACAATGCCAGCCCGAGCCACCAGAACATTGCGGTCCAGCGCTCTTCGCTCGCCGCTACCAGCGACAGGAAGGCCAGGAATGACCCCGAGGCGGTCAAGAGGTGGACGGAGAACGCCCGCGCC
>NZ_RZQI01000698.1:0-3224 GCF_003998335.1 Mesorhizobium sp. M7A.F.Ca.CA.002.05.1.1
GCTCCAAGTAGATTTGTGCCTAAATGAACTCCCTCAGGGAACGCATTCTGAGCGCTGAATGAGGATGGATCTCGTCGTACAACTCGACCATGGAACGCCCGCAGATCGATGTTGATCGCGAACTTCTTTATCCATGGCATCCCTGGGCTGACCGGCAGGTCTTTCTCCATGCGGTCGATCAAGAAGGGTGACCTGGCGGTGTTCCGCTGCACCCTTTCTGGCCCACCGGTGGCTGGAAATACCGGGGTGGTTATTCGATCGGAGGGTCACCGCGAACAGCCGCATGACGACTGCTCCGCTTGTCAACTTGCCGCGATAGGCGCCCGGCGATCCTCCTCCGGGGCTGCTGTCCCATCTCAATCGCCGGAGAATGGCGCAGCATTGGACTCCGACGGTTCGAGCCGGAAGACAGGCGGCAGTTCTCCCATGTGAAGCGTCCGGCCAGATGTGTTCAAGCTGCGCGTCACGTACCAAGTCCGCGCTTGCTGCCGCTGCTGTGCTGACCACGTGCCATTTTCCCGTCGCGACAGCAACGCATTCCAGTCGCTGACTCAAAGGCGAAAACGCGCATCTGACAGATGCCTTGCGCTCAGGTAAGACAGGTCGCGGTCGCGGTCCTACCCAGGCTTTTCACCACCCTGAGTTCATCTGAAAACCAGATGATCACAATACACAAACTGAATTTGACCTAGCCCTCCTGGAAGCTGAACATCGGCCAACAAAAAACGCAATTTGGGAAACGTTCAGATGCACAGCGTTGAGTCCTTCCGTGATTTGCAGCGCGAAGCAACGGAGTGGCGACGCTACCTCCATGAAAATCCAGAGCTCGACTATCGGGAACACAACACAGCGAAGTTCGTGATCGATAAACTGGCATCGTTCGGGATCAATCATATCGAAACGGGGATAGCTGAGACCGGCATCGTCGCACTTATTCAGGGGCAAGGGGGAGATGGACCGACGATCGGATTGAGAGCGGACATGGATGCCCTGCCAATCGTTGAGGCGTCAGGCAAATCCTGGTCCTCGAAAAACCCAGGCATAATGCATGCATGCGGCCACGACGGTCATACAGCTATGTTGCTGGGTGCTGCGAAACATCTTGCGAGTACGCGCAACTTCAGGGGATCCGTCGCCTTAATCTTTCAGCCGGCAGAAGAAGTAGAATTTCCGACGGGAGCTCAAAGGATGGTCCAGGAAGGCATTATGGACCGTTTCGACATATCCCAGGTTTTCGGCATGCATAACTTGCCAGGCATGGAAATTGGCAAATTCGCCATCTGCGATGGTCCTATCATGGGCTCGCAGGACGACTTCGACATTGTTGTGAAGGGCAGGGGCGGCCATGCGGCTTACCCACATAGAACTATCGATCCCGTCACCATAGCAGCACAGATTATCGTCGGCCTACAAATCTTAATCTCTCGCAAAACCGACCCCATGGAGTCTCTGGTGATTTCCGTCACCAAGCTGAAGGCCGCACAGGCTTACAACATCATTCCCGATCAAGTTGAAATTGCCGGAACGGTCAGAACTCTCGTGCCAGCCCTGCGAGACTTCGCCGAACAAGAGATTGCGGCAGCCGCACAGGGCATTGCGCGCGGCTTCGGCGCGGATATCGAATTCAAATACCGTCGCTCCGTTCCGGTCACTGTCAACTGCACGGAGGAAACTACTTTAGCGGCTAAGGCGGCACGCGACCTAGTCGGGCCTGCATCGGTGAATCATAAGATGAAGCCACGTATAGGTGCGGAGGACTTTGCCTATATGCTTGAGAAGCGGCCAGGTAGTTTTATCTTCCTTGGGAATGGACCTACCGCTCTTCTGCATCACCCCGCCTATGACTTCAATGACGAAGCCTTGCCTTATGGGATAGGCTATTGGGTAAATGTGGTCGAGACAGTGTTGCCTATGTGAGCTCGACTGTCCCCACCAGTTTGCGTGCGAACTCGTATTCAGAAGAAAAGTCATGAGTATAAAAATACCTCACGCTCCTACGCGCTGAGGACCGACCGCTTCTGAAAACTACTCCGTTTGCTACATCAGATAGTTTCGTTGGTTACGGTTGCCTGAGCCAGCGGACAGCCAGCGTGACGGCCGCAGATATCACTATCAACAACGAAGCGGCGGGGATCTTATGGATCGCCAATGCGCTAACTTCTGGAGCGTGTTGTAGGCGCTGCCAGAGCGGAATAGGAGAGACTGAATGAAAGTTCTCGTCCCGGTGAAGCGGGTTGTGGATGCGAACGTCAAGGTTCGCGTGAAGGCTGATGGTTCGGCGGTGGAGCTGGCCAACGTCAAGATGGCGATGAATCCCTTTGACGAAATCGCGGTGGAAGAAGCAATCCGGCTGAAGGAAGCCGGCAAGGCCGAAGAAATCATCGTCGTCTCGATCGGCCCGCAGCAGGCGCAGGAAACACTGCGCACCGCGCTCGCCATGGGCGCCGACCGCGCCATCCTGGTCAAGACCGACGAACAGACCGAGCCGCTCGGCGTCGCCAAGGTGCTGAAAGGCGTCGTCGACGCCGAGCAGCCCGGCCTCGTCATTCTCGGCAAGCAGGCGATCGACGACGACTCCAACCAGACCGGCCAGATGCTGGCGGCACTGCTTGGCTGGGCGCAGGGCACCTTCGCTTCCAAGATCGTGCTCGACGGCGACAAGGCCAAGGTGACGCGCGAAGTCGACGGCGGCCTGCAGACCGTGGAACTGAAGATGCCGGTGATCGTCACCGCCGACCTTCGCCTCAACCAGCCGCGCTATGCCTCGCTGCCCAACATCATGAAGGCCAAGAAGAAGCAGCTCGACGAGAAGACCCCGGCCGACTACGGCGCCGACGTCAAGCCGCGGCTGAAGGTCATCAAGACCGAGGAGCCGAGCGGCCGCAAGGCAGGCGTCAAGGTCAAGTCGGTGGCCGAACTGGTCGACAAGCTCAAGAACGAAGCCGGCGTGTTGTAAGCGATCGGGAAAGGAACAGACAAATGGCAATTCTCCTCATCGCAGAACACGACAACGCAACGCTTTCCGACCAGACCGCCAAGGCGCTGTCGGCGGCGCTGCAGATCGGCTCGGACGTGCATGTGCTGGTTGCCGGCAAAGGCGCCAAGCCGGCAGCCGACGCTGCCGCCAAGCTCAAGGGCGTGAGCAAGGTGTTGCTGGCCGAGGCAGACGAACTTGCCGAGCGCCTCGCCGAACCGACGGCAGCGCTCATTGTGTCGCTGGCGGG
>NZ_RZQI01000699.1:0-3224 GCF_003998335.1 Mesorhizobium sp. M7A.F.Ca.CA.002.05.1.1
TACCCTCCCTGGCCCAGGGAGGGTATGCGCTGAGCCGTGCTTCGATCAAGCGCTCGCGCGCAAATGGCTCAAGCGGCGTCGATACTCAGAAATAACCGCTCGACGCGGCCGTGGCTTCCTTCGGGATTTCGACGCCATCGACCAGGATCTTGTCGACCAGTTCGTGGTGGAAGCAGACCAGCCCCTTGATGCGCTCCGCCTCGTGCACCGGCTCGGGATAATACCAGACCAGGTTCTCGTGACGCTTGGCCTTGGTCGTCACGTGATAATAGTTGGAGATGCCCTTGTAAGGACAGCGCGAAATGTAGCGGCTGGGCGCGAACATATCGAGCCGCGTGTCGGCGATCGGCAGATAGTGGCGCACCGGATGGCCGGTCTCGAACAGGAACACGCCGCGGCGTGAATCGGCGACCTGTTCGCCGTCGAGAATGACCTGCACGCGCCGCGACGACGGCAGGCAGTCGACCCGGCGGAACGGATCGCGGGCGTGGACGAAGATCTCCTCGTCCTCCTCGAACCAGTGTCCCATCTTACTCCAGGTGAACGACATGTAGTCGGATATCGGCGGACAGCCCTTGACCGGATCGAGATAGCGCCAGGCCGCGTCCTCGACCAGCGTGATGCCGGTGTTGAGTGAATAGTGGGTGGCTGTGCCCTTGAACGGGTCCTCTGTCGTCGTCTTGCTCGGCAGCAGGAATTCCTCGCGAACGTCGCCGATCGGGAAGTAGTAGACCGGCAGGTGATCGGATTCGTAGAACACCAAGGCATTGGTCGTATCGGCCACGGTCATCGATCCCACCTGCACACGCAGGCGCTTCTGCGTCGGCATGGTGAAGGCTATGTAGCCCGGCTCGAATTCATACTGCACGATGTTATCGAGCAGTGGAAAATGCGGCCCACGGCCGCGCAGATGGGGCTTGCGAATGGTAGTCTCCCGTTTTGTTTCTTTTGTCATCGGGCGTTGGGGCATGATCAGCTCAACGACACGCGGTCGAGCAGCAGGCCGGCCGCGATCGGCGGAAGGCCGCTGACATTCTTGCGCACCGGCACCAGCAGATCGGGGAAATAGCTGAAGATGACAGGCGTCTCGTCGAGCAGCAATTTCTGGATGTCGGAGGCGGCAGCGCGCTGCGCGCCGGCATCGAGCGCCTTGAGATAGCTGGTGACCATGCCATCATAGGCCGGGCTCTTGAAATGCGCCGCGTTCCAAGGGCCGTCGCTGACCAACGGGCTCTTGAGGAAGATGTTTGGCACGCTGCGATGCGCGTAGTCGGTGATGCCGAGCGGGCTGTCCAGCCAGTCCGACTGGCCGAACACCGCTTTGCCGTAATATTTGTCCTGGTCCTCGATGTTGAGCGAGATGCGCGCACCGATCTCCTTGGCGAAATTCTGGAACAATTGCGCATAGCCCGGAATGTCGGAATAGCGCAGCGTGGTCAGCGTGACGTCGAAGCCTTCGGCGAGACCCGCCGCCTCGAGCAACTGCTTGGCCTTGGCGATGTCCTGGACGCGTTGCGGCACCGACTTGTCGGTCGCCGGGAAGGCCGGCGCGAACGGGCTGTCATTGCCAGTCGCCGCCATGCCGCGGCACAAGCCGTCGACCAGCTTGGCGCGGTCGATGCACAGCGCCAGCGCCTGGCGCACGCGCTTGTCGGTGAAGGGGCCGGTGTCGCAGCGCATGTGCAACTGGCGGTGCGCGGTCGAAGCGACACGCAAGACGGTGATATCAGGACTGTTCAGCACGACCTGGCTGACATCGAGCGGGACGGCATCGAGAATGTCGACCTCGCCGGCCTGCAGCGCCAGGATGCGTGGCTGCACATCGCCGTAGAACTTGAATTCGAGCCGGTCGGGCAGCGCCTTCTCACCCCAATAGTCGGGGTTGCGGATGAAGGTCGCGCCGACCTTTGGCGTGTAGCTTTCCAACCGGAACGGTCCGGTGCCTTCGAACGTCTTTTCGTAATCGCCCTTGTAGCTCGCCGGCAAGATGACGGCGTTGTAATTGTCGATCGACACTGAATAGGGAAAGCTGCCATTCGGCGCATCGAGATGGAAGGCGACGGTGTGGTCGTCGACCTTCCGGGTGCCGCCCTTCGAAAGAAGGCCTTTGAACACCGAAAGCGCGTTGGAAGCGCCGTTGGGATCGGCCAGCCGGTCGAAGGTCGCGACGACGTCGTCGGCCTTGAAATCCTCGCCATTGTGGAATTTCACGCCCTTGCGCAGCTTGAAGGTCCACACGCTGCCATCCTCGTTCGGCGCCCAGCTCTCTGCCAGCACAGGCTTCAAAGTGAGGTCCGGCTGCGTGATGCAGAGAAACTCGGCGGTTTGGAAAACCAGCTGGTAGCTGCCGCTGTCATAGTAGGTGACGGGATCGATGGCGCCGCCCGGCGTCGCCACGCCGGCGCGCACCGTGCCGCCCGGCTTGCCCTCGGCGCGGGCCTGCTGGGTGCCGAGGCCGGCGGCCGCGACAAGGCTGCCCAGGAACGGCAAGGAAAGCCCAAGCACGCTGCCATGGCGCAGGAAGTCACGGCGGTCCATCCTGCCGGCCAGCAATTCGTCAACAGCGGAATTTTCGATTGCAGTGAGTGTTCTGCAAGCGTTGTCGATCATCCGGAAATGCTTGGGCATGGCTGGATTCCTCGCTTGTCTTGGGGTTCAGCCATCTAGTTCATTGTTGACTGCCGCCGGAAAGCGATATTTTTTGATAGGAGTCATCGAAATTTTCGATGCAGGAGGTGGGCATGGACACTGAGAATCTGCGCAGCTTTCTCGAAGTCGCCACCCATGGCAGCTTCACCGTCGCGGCCAGCCGGCTCAACCTCGCCCAGTCCACCGTCAGTGCGCGGATCAGGGGGCTGGAGGAGCAGTTGGGCCGCCGGCTTTTCGTGCGCGACCGCGATGGCGTCACGCTGACGCCGGCCGGCCGGCAGTTCCTGCCGCATGCCTCGTCGATCACCCGCACCTGGGAGCAATCGCGGCAGGACATCGCCGTTCCCGATGGTTACGAGACCTTGCTGCGGCTGACCGCGCCGGCCTATCTGTGGGACCGCATCACCTCGCCATGGGTCGAGTGGATGCGCGCCAGGCGGCCGAACGTGGCGCTGCGGCTGGAGGGCAGCTTTCCGGACTCGGCGATCGACCAGCTGGCGGAAGGCCTGCTCGACATCTGCATCCTCTATCTGCCGCGACCGCATCCCGGCATTGTCTACGAGACGCTGGCCGTC
>NZ_RZQI01000700.1:0-3216 GCF_003998335.1 Mesorhizobium sp. M7A.F.Ca.CA.002.05.1.1
CTTGAGCGTGGCGACGTCGCGGATCGTGTCCGACCCATGCGGCTTGATCCGCATCGGTGTGGGCAAAATGAGCTCGGACATGTCCTGTTTTCCAACTACTGGAGGAGTTTTGCTTCGCGCGCGGCGTCGATCATCGCCCGCATCGCTTTTTCCGCCGGCGTCCAGCCATCCAGCGCATCGCGGCAACTGCGCAACGCCGCCCGGTAGCGCCGTCCCTGGCCAGACGGCCAGTCGCCGAGGCATTCCAGCCCTTCCCAGGCGCTGCGGATGATGCGCTCGCGCTCAGGCGCGAATTTCAGCCTGATGGGGCGGGGAAACATCTTGTCGTTCAACGGTCGTCTCCATGATTGCCGCAAGTGTCGCTGGCGACATGCGTGAGAGGCGATCGGTAACGTCGGCGGCAGGACAGGGTTCCCTTCCCAGGAGATCAAATCTCGGCGTCGATGTCCGACAGCGATCTCGGCGTCGGCGCTTCGGCGCTGTGCTGCGCTGGGCGGTCATGCTCGAACTGTTCGGTGCCGGGCAGAGCGTGCAGCCAGGTCTCGCGCCTGGAGGTCCACAATTCATATTCGGGCACGAGATCGGTCGGCGCGATGTCGAGGCTGCCGATCGCCACCTCGGCCTCATTGTCGTCGACCCAGGCGACGCGGCCGCCGCATGTCGGGCAAAAGCTCCGCGTGCCATAGGAGCTGACGAGGCCGGTGGTCTCGAAGGCCTCGCGCGGCCAGATGGCAAAGGCCGAATAGACCGAACCGCCGGCCTTGCGGCAATCCTTGCAGTGGCACAGGCCAACGCGCAATGGCGGGCCGTGAACCTCGAACTGCACGCCGCCGCACAGGCAGCTGCCGGTCCTGCGTATGGTGTCGGACATGGCGACCTCCCTCAATGCGTGGCGCTGCCGGCCGGGTGGGACAGATGCTCGTCTGCCGTTTCGTTGGCCAGGATGAGAAACCGGGAAAAAGACATCCTGTTCACCGTACCACCAGGCCCGGTTGACGCGGCCCGCAGCATCTTCAACGCCGCCCAGGCGAAATGGTTTCGGCTAGCCGCGGGCCGCCATATGGGCGTCGAGCTTCTTGCGCGAGGGGCCGTAGCGCTTGATGATGGTCTGTGCCTCGCTTGGCGGGATGCCGTATTTGCGGGCAAAGGCGGCAACCTCGTAGGGCTCTTCACTCGAGACCTGCTTGCGGTCCTGTTTCGTCTTCGACTTGTCGTCAGCCATCTCAGGCCTCGCTTTCTGTTGTCGGGGACGCGCAGTCTTCGGCGCCCGCGATCAACACGACATAACACAGATTGGCGCCGCCGGTTCCACCAGACGACACGGCCTGGGCTGCGATAGGCCTGTATCAGGCCGAGGGCCGCATGGTATCGGCGGCGGCAGCGTGGTCGCCGTCACATTCGGAGCATGCCGCGCTGAGGCCGGGGCAGCCGCGCCGGTGCGTGCCGGCGGGGCAGCAATGGCCGTTGGAACTCGTCCAGCGCGGGCATTCGAAGACCTGGCCAGCGCCACCGCAGCCGCTGCACTCCAGCGGCGCCGACCGCTCGCCATGAGATGTCGCCCCAAACCTGACGCTTGTACGCAAATTTCAGCCCACCCAAAATCGCTGCGTCGGCACGCCGATGCATTAGCCCCGACTAACGATAGCACTTCCGTGATTACCAACAAGTTTCAATCGCGGCGGCGCCGGAAAGCCGTTCGGGCCGTCGTCAGGCCGGCTTCAGCCGCATCGCGGCGAGATACATGAGCGCCGAGGCGGCCTGCCCGCGGTCCCAGCCGGCGGCCTCGACCTTGCGGAGCAGGGCGTCAAGATGCGGAACCAGCATATCCCTGCATTCCTGTTCGTAGACGGTGCTCGTCGCCGGATGCCGCGGTGCGCCGATGGTCAATGCCTTGGCCATGTCCGATTCCCCCTTGGAGCGAGCAATAATATGCCGTCAGCCGGCAAACCGAAAATCTCTCTTGCTGTACGGTGTGACGCTTCGAAAGCCCTCTGCGATCCTGTCGAGAAAAATTGGCCTGATGTGTCGGACCTGGCGCCGGTCGCGCGTCCTAGGAGCGATCAACCTGCAAAGCTGGAGAACGAGCATGTCGTCGCAAATCACTCAATCACCGTGGCAGACCGCGGCCCTTGTCGTCGCCCGGCTGATCTTCGCCGGCGTCTTCCTGATGGCCGTGACCTTCAAGTTCATGGGCATGGACGCCACCGCCGGCTATATCGCCGCCGCCGGCTTTCCGTTTCCGCTGTTCCTGGCCTGGTGCGCGGCGATCCTGGAAGTCGCGCTGGTGCTGTGCTTCCTGACCGGCGCCTTCTTCTCGCAGGCAGCCCTGGTCGCCGCCGCCTATGTGCTGTTCCTCGGCTTCGCCTTTCACGGACCCAGCCACTGGGCAGGCAACCAGGCCGAGTTCGGCTTCTTCGTCGACCATTTTTCGTTCCTGGCCGGACTGCTGTTTGCGGCCGTACATGGACCGGGCAAGGTGCTTTCGCTCAATTCGGGATGGCCGGGCAGGGCTTGAGGCGAGGGCAGCGGGCCACCGCGGACGCACGCCGGCCGCTCACAGCTGGTCGTTGTAGGGTTCCTTTATCTTGCCGACCATGCGGGCCAGCTTCGAAAAAGACGGCATCTCCGCCTCCGGCTGGCACTGGTTGGCGAGTTCCAGCAGCCGGATCGGAAAGTTGACGGCGTCGCGGCTGGACGCGGACATGCCTTCGGATCGCTCCTGGTTGGTTTCGCCGGCCTCGGTCTTGCGCAAGGCCAGGTCGATCTCCTCCGCCGTCAGCACCCCCTTTTGAACCAGGAGGCGGTTGATCGAGGCGACGGCCATCAACAGGCCTTCGAGTTGCAGGTTGGCGACATTCATGGCGATTGCTCCCGTGGCTGGGGTTGAAACGCGCGAGCGGCATTTCCGCTCCAGAAAGGCTGCGGGCGAATGCCTATTCCTGCGTCAGCCGTTCGCCATATTCGCGCCACAGCGCCTTGACCTCCAGGTTGCCGAGGCTGCCGATCGAAACATCCCCACAGCTGATGGCGACGGCGCTGATGTCGTATTGGGGGTAAGCGTTGGCGACGAAACGGATGGCTTCGCCCAGCGAACGCACGCGGATGACTGGATCGGCCTGACCCTGGCCGGTGCTGCGCACGCCGGAAACCGTGGCTTGTGCATGCCGCATCCTGAACACGGATGCCATGGCTGGTCTGTCCATCGTCCTCTCCCAC
>NZ_RZQI01000069.1:0-12334 GCF_003998335.1 Mesorhizobium sp. M7A.F.Ca.CA.002.05.1.1
GGCCACGCCTGTCGTTTTCATGCCGGCCTTTTCCAGCGCAAAGCAGATCACCTCGCGGATGTGCGGGTCATCGTCGGCGACGAGGATGTGATGCGGCATGGATCAGCGGCCCGGCATGGAAGGTTCGATAGCGGAGGGAATCACGAACGGCCCCTTGGTGTCGAGATATCGAAGCAGCCGCCAGTCGCGAAAGCTCCAGGCCCGCCAGTTCTGCTGGATAGTTCGATACCAGATTTCATCGCTGCCGCGCACGCCAGCCAGTTCGCGGACAGTGCCGGCCGCCGCCGTCTTGCCCTGTTGCTCGAGGAAGCGATCGAGTGCGGGAAACGCGCCTGGACCGAGCGAGTGAAGATACCAGGCGTCTAGGGGAATGCCCTGGCCGGTCATTTCGAGGGAATGGTCGACATTGTAGTTGGCGATCGTTGCTGCGAAATTGATGAAACAGCCGGCATAAAGCGTCAGAGATAACGTCAGAAGATTGGCGGACAGCAGCCATTCGTTGGATTTTCTAAGCGCGATGCGAGCGATGATCAGGGCAAGGCCTGCTGCCACCAGCCCCATCCAGACAAAGGCAGCGACGCGCCAATAGGTCAATGCATAGATGCCGATATAGAGGTCGAGCCGCAGGATCGACGAGACCACCAGCATGATGTTTTGCGCCACCCAGGCGTAGACCAGCCGGCGGATGAGCGGATCGGCCGAGGTCTCGCTGCCTGGCCGCAGCGCTGCCAGCACGAAGCCGGCGGCAAGCAGCGCCGTGACGATCAGGGGATAGGCGCCACGATGCGCGTAGGCCGCGTAGCTCAGCCCGTCGGGAAGGGCCGCCCCGCCCCACAGATAGGTGGCGTCGAGCGCCGTCTGCAGCGCAAACAGGATGTTGAAGACGATCAGGGCGCGCAGGATGGCGGCCTTGCCGAACAGGATATCTTCGATGGTGGTGACGGTTTTGTCGGCTTGAGCGCTGACGGCGGGCGCCGCGCGCCGGTTGCGGCGAACCGGGCGCGGCAGGCGCGGCCGCAGAAAAGCCCAGACAGCAGCGAGCACGAACAGCCAGAAGGCAATCCGCGCCAGCTGGATAAGATCGAGCAGCCTCACGAGGTCGATCAGCGACAGCCAGTAGTCGATCACCGGATTGGCGGCGCCGAACAGCGCCAGGAAGACCGCGCCCAGCGTCAGCGGCATCACCCAGACAGCGATCGCCGCCAGCCGGATGCGCCGCCGGCCGAACCGCCGCGCCGTCCTGCGCCAGCGGATGAAATCATTGGCGAAGCGGAACGGCGCCGCCAGCCCGAACAGCACGATCTGCCCGGCAATACGGGCGATGCTGTGCCGCAGCCGCCCGCTCAGCGAAAGGGCAAAGACGGTCAGCGCCGCCAGCGCGATCGAAACCGACAGGGTGCTGACGTTTTCAGCCAGCGGCAGCAGCGCGACAAGCGAGGCGATGGGCTTGAGCCAGACCCGACCGTCGCTGAAAGCCGCCGGATGCACGGCGACAACCGCGGCGGCAATCAGCAGGGCGAACAGGAAAACCGTGATCCCGGCGGGCTGGCCGTAGAACAGGAAATCCGCAAGTGCCGCCAGCAGGATGGCGACACCGAAGCGGCTGCAATAGCTCGGCGCGGCGGAGAGCAACGCTGTCATGATCGGGCTTTCCTGATGGCGTCCCGCCGGGTTGCCGGCGGGCTGTTGCGGACAAAGGGAATGAGGATTGCGACGGGACACACGCGCGGCGCATCGGCCAGCCACCAGTCTTCGCGGCGCAGCCGGTAAGGCAGGGACCATCGGGGTTTTGCTCGGTTTTGCATGCCGTCTGTTTGTCAGGCCGGCGGGGAAAGGGTGAGGCGGATCGGAGGAGGTTTTCCGCAGGCCTGTGCAGTTTTCGTGCAGGCAATTGTTGAGGTCGAATTCGCCATCTTTCTAACGTCGGCGCTGCCCCTCACCTGCCTGCCGGCATCCTCTCCCCGTAAACGGGGCGAGGGACGCTCTTGTCGCCGGTTTCGCCAATCTCCAGCGTCGCAAGAAAGGCGCCGGCGTTGCCGCCATCTCCTCTCGCCCCGTTTACGGGGAGAGATGTCCGGCAGGACAGTGAGGGGCAGCACCAGCTTTCGCGATGGCTCGCCTCAGGCACAGCCCTGCGCGCTTGCCTCACCTGCCCGCACGCGGCATAGATCACCCATGGAAACCTACCGCCCGCGCCGCTCCGTGCTCTACATCCCGGCCTCCAACGACAAGGCCCTGGCCAAGATCGCGCAGCTTGCCTGCGACGCCATCATCATCGACCTCGAGGATGCCGTAGCCCCGGCCGACAAGATCGCCGCTCGCGAAAAACTGGCCGGCATTTTCGCCAACCGCCCCAACGAACGCTGCGAGATGATCGTGCGCATCAATGCTCTGGCAACCGAATGGGGCGCCGACGACCTGCTGGCTGCCGCAGGCTGCGAGCCCGACGGCATCCTGTTGCCCAAGGTCGACACGCCGCGCGACCTGCTCGAGGCCGGCGATGTGCTCGACGACAATTTTGTCCCCGATAGCGTGAAACTGTGGGCGATGATCGAGACGCCCAAGGCGCTGCTCAACATCGGCGCCATCGCCGAGCTTGGCCGTGACCCGGCCTCGCGGCTCAGTTGTTTCGTTGCCGGAACGAATGACCTGGTCAAGGAGACCGGCATTCTGGCAACGCCTGACCGACGCTACCTCGTGCCATGGCTGATGCAGATGGTGCTGGCCGCGCGCGCCGGCGGCATCGACATGCTCGACGGGGTCTCCAACGATTTTCGCAACCTCGGCGCTTTCACCCATGAATGCGCGGAAGCCGCGGCCATGGGGTTCGACGGCAAGAGCCTCATCCACCCGGCCCAGATCGAAGCCGCCAACCGTGCCTTCGCACCGTCCGCGGAAGCCGTGGCCGAGGCGCGCTCGGTGAAGGAAGCCTTCGCGCTCGCCGAGAATGCCGGCAAGGGCGTGATCGCGCTGAACGGCAGGATGGTCGAGCGCCTGCACTTGGCGCAGGCCGAAAAACTGCTGGCGAAGGCAGCCGCCATCGGGGCATAAATGCTCGATGGATGCGAGCGGGCTATGGCTACTCACGACAGGACTGAACAATGAAACTCTACCGCTTTCTGTCCGGCCCGGACGATGCCAGCTTCTGCCACAAGGTGACGGCGGCGCTGAACAAGGGCTGGCACCTGTTCGGCTCGCCGACCTATGCCTACGACAAGAAGGCCAAGACGATGCGTTGCGGCCAGGCCGTGGTCAAGGATGTCGACGGCCAGGAATACGGGCCCGATACCAAGCTGAGTGACTGGTAGGGGACAGCGCTGAGGACTCTCTCTTTCTTCGTCATCCTAGGGCGGAGCAAGGAGCGAAGCGACGCGGCGCAGACCCTAGGATCCATGCCGTGACATTGGCCGTAGAATGCGGCGGATCAAAATGGCGCTTGTGCGCGCATCAACGCTCGCTACCCTGAAACCACGACCGGCTACGTCTATATGACCGCGAGTCAGAACCGCGGCACCATCTATATCGGCGTCACCAACGATCTCGGCCGTCGAATGCCTGAGCACAAGGCCGGCCAGGGCTCGCGCTTCACGAGTCGCTACAGCGTACAGCGGCTGGTGTGGTACGAGGAATATTTCGACATTACCGATGCCATCCAGCGCGAGAAGTCATTGAAGCGCTGGCCTCGACAATGGAAGATCGAGCTGATCGAAACGGCCAATCCGGAGTGGTTCGAGCTCTTTCGTGGAACCGGCTGGTAGCCGCTCGGGTTTCTTGCACCGCCGGAGCATAGCATCGCCGTCACGGCATGGATCCTAGGGTCTGCGCCGCGTCGCTTCGCTCCTTGCTCCGCCCTAGGATGACGAAGGTGTGGGGCTACTCGGCCGCTTCTTCGAACTTCTCCATATCATCGTCCGACAGGCCGAATGGTGACCGATCTCGTGGATGTCGCCCAGCGTCTCTTCGTTCTCGGACCAGTAGTCAAGGATATCGACGGTCAGGAATGAGGGCCGAATACAGCGCTTGGTCGATCAGTAACCAGCTACGCCAGATTTTCCCAGGCGGCTCTGATTTCGTTGAACCGTGCGTCTGCGCGGCCCTCGACGTCATCGCAGCCGAAATAGAGGATCGATAGCGCTGCAAGGAGACCGGGATAGCCGGAGACGGAATCCATTCTCGTAAGGATTTCAGGAACCGGCAACCGCTTGCGTTCAATCATGGAGATCGCGCATTCCGCTGTCATAGGTGCCATCGGGTGGTCGAATTCGGATAGCCAGAAATCGACCAGGGCAACGAGAGTGGCCGGTTCGATGGCAGCACTTGCGGGCAGATGGCAAAGCTCACTAAGTGCGAGGAAAGCGGCATTCGGCGAAATCCCGATGGCGGTTGCGATCAGTTCCCGGCTTTGTGAAATGTCGTGGTACGGCCAATTGCAATCGATCAGGTCGGCAAATTCTGCTTCCGTCATCTGAGTGCTACTCGGCCGCCTCTTCGATCTTCTCCATATCATCGTCCGACAGGCCGAAATGGTGGCCGATCTCGTGGATCAGCACGTGGGTGACGATGTCGCCCAGCGTTTCTTCGTTTTCGGACCAGTAATCGAGGATGGCGCGGCGGTAGAGCGTGATGCGGTTCGGGCCTTCGCCGGTCTGCGGGTTCCAGCGCTCGGCGATGCCGCGTCCCTCGAACAGGCCGAGCAGGTCGAAGGGCGTTTCCAGCGACAGGTCGTCCATGATCTCGTCGGTCGGGAACTCGGCGATCTGGATGACGATCTCGCCGGTCAGCTTGCGAAAATCCTCCGGCAGATGCGCATACGCCTCCAGCGCCAGGAACTCCATTTCGTCCATCGAGGGCGAGAGTTCGTCGTGCCAGGTGCGGGTCTTGTAGATGCGGGCCATGCTTTGTCCTTTGATCCCGGCATATAGGCTTTCGCACCGGAATCGGCAAATGAACGGGCCGATGCGCCTGCGCCATCCCTGCCGAGAGGAATAAATTCCCCATGACTCTGCTTGACTCCTGGGTCCCCCTCTGGAATCTATAGGGAACATAACAGGAACAATTGTGAGTGGAAGCTGACCGTCATGGCGATGACCGCCGTGGCGCGGGAGACTGTTTTTGCCCTGCGCCGCCAGATCGCGAAAATCGAGGGAACGCTGCCCGAGCGCTTGGCCGCGCCGGCCGCCGCGCCCCTTCACGCCGACGCCAACACCGATCTCACAATCGTCCGGCGTGGCATTGCCGCGGCGTTGCCGGATGCGTTTCTGCCTATCGGTGTCGAGCGCCTCGACGCCGCCCTGAGCGGCGGCCTGCCGAAGGCCGCCCTGAGTGAAATCCATGGCACGCAAACCCGCGATGCCGGGGCCGTCGCCGGCTTCGCTTTGTCGCTCACCAGTCTGATCCTCAAGCAAACGCCGGGGCTGCCGGTGCTGTGGATCGGCACATCGGAGATTTTCCGCGAGGCCGGCTTTCCCTATGCAAGGGGGCTTCACGCCTCGTTCGGCATCGAGCCGGAGCAATTGCTGTTTTCCGAGGCGCCAAGGCTTGTCGATGCGCTGTGGGTCGCCGAGGAGGCGGCCCGGATGACAGCGCTCGCCGCGGTCATCCTGGAAATCCGCGGCAATCCGCAGCGGCTGGACCTGACCGCGACACGCCGGCTGCATGCAAGGGCGCAAGCGGCCGGCCGGCCGGTGTTCCTGCTGCGGCAGGCGGCCGAACCCGAACCGACGGCCGCCCCTGTCCGCCTCATCGTCGCCTCGGCGCCGGCGGTGCCGCGCGACACCATCGCCGGGCCGCTGGCCGGCTCGATCGGCCGCCCGGCCTTCGCCCTCACCATCGGCAAGAGCCGCACAGCCCTGCCTGGACAATTCACACTGGAGTGGAACCCCGATGAACGCGCATTCGACGAAAGATGGGGCGACGAAAAAAGGAGCGAGGGAAGAGACCGGACAAAGAATCCTGTCCCTGTGGTTTCCCTATCTGGCGGCGGAAAGGATCCTGCGCCAGCGTCTGGGGCGGTCCTGGCGTTCCCGGCCGTCGGATCACCTCTCTCACCCGCCGCTCGTGATCAGCCATCGCGACCGCAACGCGCAGCGCATCTCGGCCCTCGACGAGCGGGCTGAGGCGCTGCACCTGAAGCGCGACATGGGCATTGCCGATGCGCGCGCCATGCATCCGTCGATCGACATCGTCGAGGCCGATCCGGAAGCCGACCGCCGTCTGCTCGAAGGCCTTGCCGACTGGTGCGACCGCTACACCCCGCTGGTGGCGCTGGATGGCGCGGACGGTCTGTTTCTCGACGTCACCGGCTGCACCCATCTGTTCGGCGGCGAACGCGCCATGCTGGACGAGATCCTGTCGCGCTTCTTCCATCAGGGTTTCGATGTCCGAGCCGGGCTTGCCGCGACGCCTGGCGCGGCCTGGGCGGCGGCACGCTTTTGCAGTGACCGCATCATTGTGTCAGGCGAGGAGGAAGCGCTGCTGGCACCCCTGCCGCTGGCCGCACTGCGCATCGAGCCGGCGACCCGCACCAGCCTGGAAAGCGTCGGCCTGCGCACGGCGGGCGCCGTCATGGCGGCACCGCGCGCGCCGCTCGCCCGCCGCTTTGGCGCCTTGCTGCTCCTGCGCCTCGACCAGGCGCTTGGCCGTCTCGACGAAGCGGTGTCGCCGCGCCTTCCCGTCGCGCCGCTTTCGGTCGAACGCCACCTCGCCGAACCCGTCACCCTGACCGAGGACATCGAACGGCTGGTGGGCATGCTGGCGGCGACCTTGAAAACCGATCTCGAACGCCGCGGCGAGGGTGCCAGGACACTGGCGCTGCTGCTCTTTCGCGTCGACGGCGCCGTCAGCCGCATCGCCATCGGCACCTCGCGGCCGATGCGCGAACCCATGCTGATCCAGAAACTGTTCCATGAGAGGCTGGCCGCGCTCGAGCAGGATATCGATGCCGGCTATGGTTTCGATCTGGTGCGGCTCTCGGTGTTGGCGGCAGCCACCTTCGACATGCAGCAGGCTGATCTGACTGGTGAAACGATCGACGATGGCGCCGATATCGCGCTGTTCGCCGACCGCATCCGCGCCCGGCTCGGCGAGGGCGCGGTTCTCCGGCCGGTCGCGGTCGAGAGCCATCTGCCGGAGCGTGCTGTCGCCACGATCCCCTTCACCGAAGCGCCGCGCCGGACCACGCCGCCGAAAAAGCCCGGCAGGCTGCAGGCGCCACAAACCATTTTTCCGCCGGAACGGCCAATCCGGCTGTTCCGCTCGCCCGAACCCATCGATGTGCCGGCCACTGAAATGCCGGAAGGACCACCGCTGCACTTCCGCTGGCGGCGCGCGCTCTACCGGGTCACGCGCGCCGAAGGGCCGGAACGCATCGCCGCCGAATGGTGGCGGGAAGCGCCAAGCGACGAGGCGGCATCGACGCGCGACTATTTCCGCATCGAGGATGCCGATGGCCGCCGCTATTGGCTCTACCGGCAAGGTCTTTACGGCAACACGCAGGTACCGCCGCGCTGGTTCATGCATGGTGTCTTCGCATGAACGCGCTGACCGTCATCCCCTATG
Source organism: Mesorhizobium sp. M7A.F.Ca.CA.002.05.1.1 (assembly GCF_003998335.1). Lineage (NCBI taxonomy): Bacteria > Pseudomonadati > Pseudomonadota > Alphaproteobacteria > Hyphomicrobiales > Phyllobacteriaceae > Mesorhizobium > Mesorhizobium sp. M7A.F.Ca.CA.002.05.1.1. The sequence goes on from NZ_RZQI01000069.1 coordinate 7,558, forward strand.
CCGAATTCGGCATCCAGTCGAATTTCTCCTTCCTGCGCGGCGCCTCCAAGCCGGAGGAGCTGGTGGTCGCGGCCAAGCTCCTGGGCTTCTCCGCGATCGGGCTTGCCGACCGCAACACGGTGGCCGGCGTGGTGCGCGCCTGGCAGCAGGCCAAGGTCGAAAAGCTCTCCTATCACCCCGGCTGCCGGCTGGTTTTCGGCGACGGCACGCCGGACATCCTCGCCTATCCCCAGGACCGCAAGGGCTGGGGACATCTGTGCCGCATGCTTACCCAAGCCAATCTGCGCGACGAGAACGAAAAAGGCGCCACCCTTCTCCAGCGCGGCGACCTCCTCGAATGGGGTGACCTGATGTCGCTGGCGGTCCTGCCCGGTCTGTCGGCGGGCGCGGAAGATAGTCTTCCCCTGCTTGGAGACCTCAAAGGCCGCTTCGGCAGGTACCTGCGGCTTGGCGTTTCGCCCGACTACGCCGGCAATGACCGTTTCCGCATCGAGCAGGCCGCGGCGCTTGCCGAGAGCGTCGGTATTCCGCTGATGGCGACCAACGACGTTCTCTACCACACGGCCGAACGGCGCCCGCTGCAGGACGTGCTGACCGCGATCCGCCTCAACACGCCCGTCGCCGAGGTCGGGCTGCAACTCAGCGCCAATGCCGAGCGTCATCTGAAGCCGCCAATGGAGATGGCGCGCCTGTTCCGCAGGCATCCGCAAGCGCTGGCCGAGACGCTGCGGTTTGCGGAAGAACTGACCTTTTCGTTGAGCGACCTTCAGTACAATTATCCGGACGAGCCGACGGAATCGGGTCTTGGCCCACAGGCTGAACTGGAGCGGCTGGCGCGGGAGGGAGCGGCCAACCGCTATCCGGCGGGTGTGCCGGATTCGGTGACCAGGCGCATCGAGGAAGAGCTCGCTTTGATCGAACGCCTCAACTATGCCCGCTATTTCCTGACTGTCTACGACATCGTCAAGTTCGCGCGCAACAAGGATATTCTCTGCCAGGGACGTGGATCGGCCGCCAATTCGGTCGTCTGCTTCTGCATCGGCATCACCGAAGTAGGACCGGAAAAAATCGATTCGCTCTTCGAGCGCTTCATTTCCGAGGAGAGAAACGAGCCGCCGGATATCGACGTCGATTTCGAGCACGAAAAGCGCGAAACCGTAATCCAGTACATCTACGAGAAATACAGCGGCAAGCGCACGGCACTTGCGGCCGCCGTCATCAGCTATCGCGGCCGTTCGGCGCTGCGCGAAGTGTCGAAGGCGATGGGCCTGTCCGAGGATGTCAGGGCATCGCTTTCCGGCTCGATCTGGGGTTGGTCGACATCGGAGCTTGGCGAGAAGGAAGCCCGCGCCGGCGGCCTCGACCGCACCGATCCGGTGTCGAGGCACGTGATGGAGCGTGCCAATGAGATCATGGGCTTCCCCCGCCATCTGTCGCAGCATGTCGGCGGCTTCGTCATAACCAGGGACCGGCTCGACGAGATCGTGCCCATCGTCAAGACGGCGATGGACGAGCGCAAGATGGTCGAATGGGACAAGGACGATCTCGACGCGGTGAAGATCCTGAAAGTCGACGTGCTGGCGCTCGGCATGCTGACCTGCCTCCAGCGCGCCTTCACCTTGCTTACTGACCACTATCCAAAGGCGCGAGACAAATACGGCCGACCTTATGTGCTGGCCACCCTGCCGGCAGAAGACGCCCGGGTCTACGATATGATCTGCCGTGCCGACACATTGGGCGTCTTTCAGATTGAATCGCGGGCGCAGATGTCGATGCTGCCGCGCCTTGAGCCGAAAACCTTTTATGACCTTGTCATCGAGGTGGCGATCGTGCGGCCGGGCCCGATCCAGGGCGACATGGTCCACCCCTATCTGCGCCGCCGGCAGGGCAAGGAAAAACCCGAGTATCAAAAACCGGAGCTGGAGGCGATCCTCAGCAAGACACTAGGTGTGCCGCTGTTCCAGGAGCAGGCGATGAATATCGCCATCGTCGCCGGCGGTTTCAAACCGGGCGAGGCCGATGAACTGCGCCGCGCCATGGCCACCTTCAAGCGCACCGGCACCATCGGCAATTACCGCGACCGTATGATCAATGGCATGGTCGGCAAGGGCTACACGAAGGACTTCGCCGAGCGCTGTTTCAAGCAGATCGAGGGCTTTGGCGAATATGGCTTTCCCGAAAGCCATGCCGCTTCCTTCGCCCTGCTCGTCTACGCCTCCTGCTGGTTCAAGACCTTCTATCCCGACGTGTTCTGCGCCGCGATCCTGAATTCGCAGCCGATGGGGTTTTACCAGCCGGCCCAGCTGGTGCGCGACGCAAGCGACCATGGCGTCGACATTCGCGATGTCGACGTCAATTTTTCGGTGTGGGATTGCACGCTGGAAAAGGCGCCGTTCGATCCGGCCCGCATCCTCCCACGCCATGCCGAGATGCGCGGCGTCATCGAGACGAAGCATGCCGTGCGGCTCGGCTTCCGCCAGATCAAGGGCCTGTCGAAGGAGCGCATGGCGGCCTTCGTCGAACAGCGCGGCTCAGGCTACGTATCCGTCAGGGATGTCTGGCTGCGCTCCGGCCTCGATGTCGGCGACATCGAGCGGCTGGCGCAGGCCGATGCCTTCCGTTCGCTCGGCCTTGATCGTCGCCAAGCCTTGTGGGCGGTGCGCGCGCTCGACGGCAAGAGCGCCGCCGAAAGGCTGCCGCTGTTCGACCAGCCGGCGCTTCGCCTGCGCGAGCTGGAGCCTGAGACGAAGCTGCCGAAAATGCCGCTCGGCGAGCATGTCATCCATGATTACCGCGCGCTCGGCCTGTCGCTGAAGGCGCATCCGGTCGCCTTCCTGCGCGAGCGGCTCGACCGCGCCGGCGTCATCCCCAATGCGAACCTGCCTTCCGTGCGCGACGGCAGGCGCGTCTCCGTCGCCGGCCTCGTGCTGGTGCGGCAGCGCCCCGGCAAGGGCAATGCGATCTTCCTGACGCTGGAGGACGACAAGGCGGTTGCCAACGTCATCTTCTGGCAAAGGACCTTCGACCGTTACCGGCCGATCGTCATGGGCGCCCGGTTCGTCAAGGTCACCGGAAAATTGCAGTCGGAATCGGGCGTGGTCCACATCGTCGCCGAGAGGATCGAGGATCTGACGCCCTGGCTGACCGTGCTTCTGGAGAAGGTCAGCGGGGCCGCACCAGCGGTTCCTCCGAGAGACCTCGCCAAGGACGGTTCGGATCGCTCCAGCCCCGCCAAACAAAGCGCGCCGATCCGGCAGGATCTCGCAACGCTGTCGGAAGAAGCGGAAAGGGTCATGCCCAAGGGCCGCAATTTTCAGTAGGCAAGGCCATGCCAAGGGCGGAACGAAAGCGGACGTCGGCGATCCTTCGCGCTCCCCGCTGTCCCGCCAGCCTTCGGCAAATTGGCGGGTATAAGCAGCGTGCCCCTCAGCCCGACCCACCCAAGCGCGGCAGCGGGGCCAGCACATCCTCCACCGAAAGCGTCCGCGCCTCGGAGGGCAGCATGATCGGGATGCCGTCACGCACCGGATAGGCAATCTTGGCGACCCTGGAAATCAGTTCGCCGCGCTCTGGATCCCAGGCCAGCGGCCCCTTGGTCAGCGGGCAGGCCAAGAGTTCCAGCAGCTTGGGGTCGACCTTCCTCCCGTCACGTCCATCCGCCGCCATAAGATTCTCCTCCCAGCCAGTTGCGGGCCTAAGATGTGCCGAGATTCAGGTCAGGCCCAGTCGAAAATGGCTGATACCGAGAACCGGAGCGGAGCGTACTTTTCGTACGCAAGCACCGGAAGCGCAGGAAGCCACCATTTGCAGGCCGGTCTCACCTGGATATCGACACTCTTACTGCAAACTCGAGCCAAAATCCTCATTCTCGCGCGCCAGTGCCATTTCGGTGATGGCGATCAGCGTCTCCGCCCGGGTCTTCAGGTCGGCTGCTTCGAGCAGCGCCTGTTTCTCGGCCGGCCCGTAGGGCGCCATCATCGACAGCGCATTGACCAGCATGGCATTTTCGGCGCGGCTGACGCTTTCCCAGTCGGCCTCCAGATCGTTGGCCTGCAGATAGGCGCGAAACGCCTTGAGCAGCGATGGCCGGTCGATCTCGTTGTCCGCCTGATCCTCGTCGAGATCGGCAAGGAAAGGCGCGGGCTTGCACTGGCGAAACGGCGTCTTGACCGTCAATTCGTGGGCGATGCGGAACCGGCACACGCCCTGCAGCGAAATCAGGTAGCGGCCGTCGCCGCTTTCGGAGAAGGCGATGATGCGGCCGGCGCAACCGACATTGCAGAGCTCCGGCTCGCCATCGCCGCGCAAGGCGCCGTCGAGACTGGGCTGGATGACGCCGATGAGCCGCGGGCCGGCGATCGCCTCGTCCACCATCTGCAGATAGCGCGGCTCGAAGATGTTGAGCGGCATGCGACCTCCCGGCAGCAAAAGCGCACCCTCGAGCGGAAAGATCGGGATCGTCGACGGCAAATCCTTGGCGAGCCGGTAATGCGCGTTTCCCGCTTGCACCATATTCCTCCGATCGCTTCACCAGAAGCGCGTCATACCAGCTAATCTGGCGCAGTCGTCGCCGACGCCAAGCCCGTGCGGCAAAACAACCGGCAGCCGGCTCAGGAGAACAGCAGCGCCGACAATTTGCGGCGCGCCGCCAGCGTCGCCTCGTCGGTCATGCCCCAGGCCTCGAACAGCTGCAGCAATTGCGTCCTCGCGCCATCCTCGTTCCAGGCCCGGTCGGCCTTGATGATGGCCAGCAGATTGTCGGCCGCGACCGTACGGC
>NZ_RZQI01000006.1:0-25099 GCF_003998335.1 Mesorhizobium sp. M7A.F.Ca.CA.002.05.1.1
CTGCCGATGACGAGCGTAGGGAACGCAAGGCTGGCGGCGGCTGCCCGCGTCACGCCAGGTCCATCCTCTGCGATCGCCTGCATCACCTCGGCGAAGACGGGCGCGTTTTCGCGCGCGAAGAAGCCGAGCAGGGAAGCAAGATTGTCCGGCGCTTCGGTGCGAAAGCGGGCGGCCGTCGCGGACGCCGCGAAGATATCTCGCGCCTGCGATAAAGGACGGCTGCGGATGAGCTCCGCCACTTCCACGTAAGGGCGCATGTTTTGCGGCGCCGCCTCGAAAGCCCAGGCAGGGCGCACAAGCACGAGACCGGCGACCCGGTCCGGGTGCCGGACGGCAAGCTGCAAGGCAATGGCCGCACCCATCGAGATGCCGCCGGCGACGAAACGGTCGAGGCCGGCCGCATCCGCGGCGGCCAGCACATCATCGGCGAACATCGCGATCGAAAACGGGCGCTTGCTACCGGCGCCGGAACCGCCCTGCGCGCGGCATTCGACGGTCAGCCGACGGTATGAAGGACCATCGGGAAAGTTCTGCGCGACCTGCGCTGCGTCACCGCCGAGGCCATGCTGGAAGACGACGGGAAGCCTGCCCTGCCCCGTGTCGAAGACACGAAGCGCTGCATCGTCGCGAAGCAGGATCGTCGGGGCGACGCCCATCAGAGGAGCCTTCGCAGAAAGGCGGCGACATCGGGGGCTTCGTCGGCGGACAGGCCGTGGGTGACAAGCGGTCCGTCGAAGCCCGCTGCCTTTAGCCGTGCAACAAAATCAGGAAAATCGACAATGCCTTGTCCTGATGTGGCAAAGCGACCGTCACCATGACGGTCCTTGGCATGCGCCATGGCGATGTGGCCGGCGGCCTCGTCGATCGCGGCGGCAACGATAGCGCGCGCCTCGCCGGGCGTGGCGTGTTCGAACAGGTTTGCCGGATCGAGCACGATCTTCAGATGCTTCGATCCCATCTCGGCGATCAGCCGGGTCGCATCCCTGGCCGAGGTGACGATGTTGGCCTGCTCAGGCTCGATGCCGAGATCGACACCGGCACCTTCGGCCAGCGCCAGCGCCTTCGCCATCTCGGCGGCCATGTCGGACCAGGCGGCCGGATCGGCATTGTCGGGATGATAGGCCCACTGATCGGCGGCGTTGCGCGAGCCGGTGCAGAGCGTGACCAGCGGGATGCCGAGGGCAGCAGCAGCCTCGATGACAACGGCGAGGCGCCTGAGGCCGTCGTCGCGCACGGCTTTGTCGGGATGCGCCATGTTGTAGGTGCCCGACAGTGCTGCGAGTGAAACGCCGTTCGACTGCGCGGCGGCACGGACGGAGGCGATGGCGTCCGCCGGCACAGCATCCGGCATCGACGGCAGGCCGGCACAGGCCAGATTGAACTGCGTCGTCTCATACCCAGCTTGCCGCACCGCAACCAGCACGGCGGCCGGATCGGTGCCGGCAAAGGTCTTGGCGAAAATGCCGAGACGCATCACACCGCCCCCGACACCGAGGCGAGTTCGACTCGCTCGCCTGATTCCACCGAACGCGCGATGGCGACCATGGCGCGGATCGAGGCGATGCCGTCCTCGACATTGGCGCCACGCATCGGCGTGCCGTTCAGCACCGTGTCGGCAAGACCTTCCAACTGGCGGCGGAAGAAATGGCCATCGGCGCCGAGCGGCTTGTGGGCCGTGGCGGTCTTCTCGTGAAATATCTCCACCTCGCTGGCGCGGAAGTACCAAGGGTTGAATGTCCTGGCGATAACGGAGCCGTTCTCGCCATAGAGCTGAAAACCTTCGTGCCAGTCCATGCGCACGGCAACCGTCAGGTCGAGATGGCCGAGCGCGCCGCTGGCGAACTCGGTTTCGACGAACCAGCAATAGGCGCCGAATTTCTCATTGAGGCGGGCGCGCACGGCGACGATATCGCCGCACAGGAAACGCGCCGTGTCGACGAGATGCGAGCCATGGGCCAGCATGAAGTATTGCCTGAGATCGGCCTTGGGATTTCCGGCTGGCTTCCTGGCTAGCCTGCTGGTGACGGGCAGCGGCTGCACGGCATCGGTGTTGGTGTAGCGATGGGTGGAATCGCAGTACCAGGCCTTCAGCGCCAGCACTTCGCCGATCTCGTCGCGAACGAAGTCGCGCGCGGTCTCCAGTGCCGGATCGAAGCGCTTCATGTGGCCGACCTGCAGGATCTTGCCCGAGCGCCTGACCGCTTCGGCCAGCGCCTCGCCCTCCTCGACCGAGGTGCCGATCGGCTTTTCACAGAGAACATGCTTGCCGGCGTTGAGCGCCCTGATCGACATCGGCACATGATAGGCGTCCGACGTGGCGACGATCACCGCTTCCAGCTCGGGATCGGCGAGCATTGCCTCATAGTCGGAATACATTTTCTGCGGTTCGTAAGTGGCGCCCATGCGCGCAAGCAGATCGGGTGCCGCGTCGCAGATGGCGTAGAGGTCGGCATTGCCGGCTTTCACGCAGGATTCCAGATGCGCGAACTGCGCGATGGGGCCGCAGCCGAGCACGCCGACCCTGAGGCGTCTGTCCTGTTTCTTGATCATCGTCTCGTTCTTCAGGCGCCGTAGCTGCGCATAGTCTGGCGGTTGGTCTTGACCGCGCCGGCAGGATCGGCGGCGGCCGTTTCGGATTCTTCCTCCAGCACCAGCCAGCCGTTGAAGCGCGGTGCGGTGTTGGCGATCTCGATGACCGCAGCCGTGGCGCAGACGCCCTTGCCGAGCATGGCCCAGGTACCGTTGGCATCGACGTCCTTGAGGTGGATGTAGCGGATGCGGTCGCGGTAGGTGCGCAGTGTATCGGACATGTCCTTGTGGCCGCGCAGGATATGGCCGGTATCCGGTACCCAGCCGACCAGGTCGGGGTCGAGCAAGGCAAAGATCGTGTCGTAGTCGGCGCGGTCGAACAGCAGCGTGTTGTGGTGGGAGCTAGGATGCAGGGCAACCTGGACGCCGGCCTTGCGTCCGAGTTCGCCGGCCTTGTTGTAAACCTCGGCGGCGATGGCGAACTTATCCTCGCGCGGGCCGTCGGACACCACCGTGGCCGAGCCCATCGATACCAGCGCATTCGGGAAGGCGGCGGCGAAATCGATCCAGCGCTTGGCGGTTTCGAGGTCGGCGCCGATCTCCTCCTTCAGCGTAAAACCACTGTTCGAGCCAAAGGCGAAGGAAACCAGCGTCAGCCCCGACGCCTTCAGCGCGGCGGCGAACTCCTCCGGCTTGTCGCCATAATGTCCGATCATGGTGTCGGTGATCTCGATGCCGGCATAGCCACCGTCAGAGATCGCCTTCAGCAGATCGTCGGGGCCGCCGGTGAACCGGTCTCCCAGCATTTCCCAGGTGAAGGTCTGGCAGCCGACTTTGAGCTCTTTCACGTTCATCCTTTCATTCCTTGGTATCGCCCATTGCTTGATGCCACCCTGCGTCGCCGTGGGATGGACATCCTACTTGACGGAGCCCGCGGTCATGCCGGCGAGGAAGTACCTCTGGGCAACGAGGTAGATGAGCAAGAGCGGTAGCGAGCCGAGCACACTCATCGCCATCATCTGGTTCCATTCGAAGGCGTGCTGACCCATCAACAATTGGATGCCGATCGGGACGGTGCGCATGGACGTTGACTTCGTCAGTGTCAGCGCAAAGAGAAATTCGTTCCAGCACAACAGGAAGGTGTAGACCGACGTCGCCACGATGCCAGGCAGTGAAATCGGGACGATCACCCGCCAAAGCGCTGTCCAACTGGTGCCGCCATCGACGGCCACGGCTTCATCGAGATCGCGGGGCAAGGTGTTCAGATATCCCGTCATCAGCAGGATCGCGTAGGGCAGCGTAAACACCAGATAAGTCAGGATCAGTGCGACATAGGTGTCGAAGATGCCGTATGAGACGACGAGCCCGAAGAAGGGGATCAAAAGTGTGATCGGCGGAATCGTCTGCGTGCTGATGATGATTGTGTTCAGGATGCCCTTGCCGCGGAAGTTGAAGCGGCTGAACCCGTAGGCCGCCAGCAGGGCGATCAGCACCGTCAGCACAGTCACCGCTCCCGCCACGAAATAGCTATTGAAGAAGAAGCGCAGCTTTACCGGGTCGCCAAGGATGGCTGCATACGCTTCCAGCGTGAAGGCCTTTGGCAGGATGGTTGGTGGCAGGGCAAAGATTTCGGTATTCGATTTGAACGAGCTGCTCAGCATCCAGTAGATCGGAAATGCCGCGAAAAAGAGCCCCGCTGCAAGCGCTACATGGAGCGCGACGGTGATCAGCCTGTCTTTCGGCGTATGCCTTTTCCTCATGATGACTACCGAGCCTTCTGATAGCGAATATAGAACAGCGTCAGGCCGAGAGAGATCAGCAAGATGACCACAGCGCTGGCTGAAGCCTGCGACAGGTTGTAGCTCGAAAACGCCAGCTTGTAGGTGTAGGTGCTGAGGACCTCGGTCGAGTAGATCGGGCCACCGCCCGTCGTTATCCAGATTAATGGGAAGACCTGCATGGTCCAGATGAAGTCGAGCAGCGAGATGCTGATGATGATCGGCATCAGCTGCGGAATGGTGATGAAGATCAGCTTCTGGTAGGCTTTCGCCCCGTCGATATCGGCAGCCTCGTAGAAATCCTTGGGAATGCCCTGCAAACCCGCGAGCAGGCTGACCATGAAGAGCGGATAGCCCGCCCAGATGTTGGCAAAGGTGACGGCGTGCAGCGCGGTCTCAGGCGAGGAAAACCATTCGACCTTGGAACCGATGATGCCGATTTGCATGAGAATGCTATTCACGACACCGTTCGGCTCAAGCAGCAGGCGCCAGATCACGGCGATAATCACCGCGGTGAACAGCCAAGGCAGTATATAGAGCACGCGCAGGATATTGCGCAGCGTCGGATTGATGCGGTCGCTGTTCAGCATGAGCGCGAAGGCCATGCCGATGGTCATGTGGAAAATGACACTCATGCATGTGAAGTAGAGCGTGTGCCACAGCGAAGCCCAGAACACGGGGTCGTCGAAGATCGCCTGGTAGTGTTTCAGTCCGGCAAAGGATGGGTCACGACGCAGCACCGCGCTGTTCTGGAACGAGTAGCCAATCACCGTCACCATCGGCAGCAGCATCAGAAGCCCGATTATGAGCAGCGAGGGCGACAGATAGAGGTAGGGTGCGACCGCTCGTTTGAGCTTGTGGTGAGAGCGCTTTTGCCGGGTCATGTGCCAACCTTGGGATACGCCTTCAAGAGAAGGTAAGCTTCAAAAACAGGTCCACTCAAATTGCCGATCCGTTGTTGCCGGGTGGCCTGCCCGAAGTCAGGCCACCCGGTCGAAGTCAGCAAACGGGAACAGGCCGATCAGAATTTCGCCATCCAGCCCTTCTGAGCGGCGGCGGCTGCTTGTTCCGGAGACTGCTCGCCGGCGAGCATCTTTTGGGCTTGCACGTCGAACTGGGTCATCAGGTCTTCTGCCACCGGCAGGCCCGTGAACTCATTGGCGAGATAACCGGTCTTGAAGATTTCAAAAGCCTTGCCGAAAGCCTTGTCCGAGGTCACGAAATCGGGCTTGGCGTTGACGTTGCCCGGGAAGGCGTTTGCAAGCGATACGAGCTTGGCGTTCACCTTTTCACTCATCACATATTGGACGAGTTTCCAGGCCTCTTCCTGATGTTTCGAGGCAGCAGAGATGCCGATGCCCCAGGAGGCATAGGGAAGGCCGCGCTTGCCGGTATAGTTTTCCACGACCGGGACCGGGATGAGGTCGAAGTTCAGCTTGGGATTGCGCTTGCGGATGAGGTTCACATGCGCGAGCGAGTCGATCATCATCCCGACGCGGTTGTTGACGAACTCCTCGACCTTTTCCTGCTCGGTCTTGGTGGCGATGCCGGGCGAGATGGTGCCGGCGTCGTTGAGAGATTTGACGAAGGTGAGCATATCCACCACCGGTTTGCCCTCAAGGTCCGGCTTGCCGTTCGCCATCATCGACTGACCCGAAGCCCAAACCCACGACATCATGTCGTTCTGAACGCCGGATGGCGTTTGCAGCGACAGGGGCAGCACCCAGCCATACTGATTCTTGTCGGCGATCGTCATCTTCTTGGCGGCTTCGAGAAACTCCGCACGGGTCGACGGCAGCTTGGTCACGCCTGCCTGGGCAGCAAGGTCCAAATTCACGAAGACCGGATAGACGAAGGAAGCCACGGGAAACATCACCGCCTTGCCGTCCACCTTGACGATGTCCGCGACCTGGCTCTTGTCGAAACCGCTCGCATCCATCATCGGATTCATGTCGGCGAGTGCGCTCTGCGCATTCAGATTGTTCACCCAGGCACCGTCGAGACCGACGACGTCGCTGAGCGTTCCGGTTGCAGCACCAACCGAGATCTGGTCACGCGTGGTCGCGTAGGGGCCGCTGACCAGCGTCACTTTGATTCCGGGATTTGCGGCCTCGAAGTCATCCATGATTGCCCTGAGCGAGCCGGCCGGCAATTCGGGCTCCCACCATTGGGTGAATTCCAGCGTCGTATCCGCCATGGCGCCGGTTGCGCCAAGCAACCATGCGGCCGCGGCTATTTTCAGCATCGCGGGTTTAATGCGAAACGTCATTTTCTCCTCCTTCTTTATATTCGCCCGCACAATGCGGCCGATCGTCTGATTATTCAGAAGTCTTCTTACGCAGGCGCCTCACCCTCACCCGCGGGTCTTATCGCTGATATTCAGATTGCCAGATGCGTCTCCGGGTCGAAGAAATGGAGCTTGGTATCATCCAGGGCCAACCTGATTTCCGAGCCGGAGCGGACCGTGCTGGTCGGTTCGAATTTCGCCACCGCATTCGACGCCAGGCCGAAATCCTGCACCGCGTCAGGGTCGCCGGAGTCCACCCGGACCGCGTCGATGTCGAGATGGACGATTTGTTCGGATCCAAGTTCTTCGATCGAGGTCACCTTTGCCGGTATCGTCTGATACTTGCGGCCGGATTCGAGGCTGCTGTCATAGAGATCCTCCGGTCGTATGCCGAACACGACCTTGCGCCCCGCATACGACTTCAAGCCCGGCCTGCGCACGAAGGCTGCATCCTGCAGCCGAATGGCCAGGGCGCCGGACATCAGTTCGTCGCCCGTCAGGGTCGCCTCGAAAAGGTTCATCGAAGGAGACCCGATGAAGCCGGCAACGAAGGCGTTCACCGGCGATTCATAGAGTCTCTTGGGTGTGTCGACCTGCTGCAGCACGCCGCCTTTCAACACCGCGACCCTGTCGCCCATCGTCATGGCTTCGGTTTGGTCGTGGGTCACATATATGGTCGTTACGCCGAGTTGCTTTTGCAGACTGGTGATTTCGGCGCGCATTTGAACACGCAGTTTCGCGTCCAGATTGGAAAGCGGTTCGTCCATGAGAAAGGCTGCCGGCTCGCGCACCATGGCGCGGCCCATGGCAACCCTTTGACGCTGTCCGCCTGAAAGGTTCGCGGGTTTGCTGTCCAGCAGAGACGTCAGTTGAAGGGTTTTGGCGATCTCGTCCACGCGCTTTTTGCGCTCGGCCTTCGGCTTGCCTGCCAGCCGCATCGAAAAGCCGATGTTTTCGAACACCGTCATATGCGGGTAGAGGGCGTAGCTCTGGAAGACCATCGCGATGTCGCGGTCCTTGGGCGGCATGTCGACGACGTCGACACCGCCGATCCGAAGGCTGCCGCTGGTGACGTCCTCCAATCCCGCGATCATCCGCAGCGCGGTGGATTTGCCACAGCCGGACGGCCCGACGAGAATCAAGAACTCACCGTCCTTGACCGACAGGTTCAATTGGTCGATTGCGTGAAAATTGTTCCCGTATGTCTTGCAGATATTTTCAAGAACGACTTCTGCCATATTCCTCCCTCCACAAGTCTAAGCCACTGATTTTTATGATTGTCCTCGGCTTACGTTCACCTGCGAAATTTTTCCTCGGATAGCTAGGCTATGTTCCAGTATCGAGCCGCGCATATTTCAGTTCGACTGCCGACGGCGCGTTTGTCGATGCCAGGAGTTGCTTGACCTGGTCGTCGGTCGGAAGCGCCTCGCGCCCGCCCCGCCCCGTTATCGAAACGGCCGCCGCCGCGGCCGCGAATGCGACCCGGCCTGCGGTTTCGGCCCCGCGTGTCAATGCCAGGGCATAGGCGCCATGAAAGCAGTCACCGGCGCCGGTCGAGTCGACGACGGCAACCCGGTGCGGAGGCAGGTGCCAGAGCCCTGTCTCGTCGCGTCCGCGATAGAAGACGCCCCTGCCGCCATCCGTCAGAACCACGGCGGACCGCGACGGCAACCACAATGCATCGAGTATCTCGGCCGGCGACTGGCGGCCGGTGGCGGTCCGCGCGAAGCCGAGCGGAAGAATGAGATGGTCGCAGAGCCCGATCAGTCTCTCGGTGGCCGGGCCGTGGCTCCATTCGACATCGCCGAGGATCGCAAGGCCGAGATCGCGAGCCCGAGCCACGACATCCAGCGACCCGATCCCGTAACTGTCGACGATCAGGACTGTCGCGCGGCTGAGAACCTCATCCGGAAAGTCCGGCGCGGTGCCCAGCATCGCTTCGTCGTCATACGCGATGAATCGCTCCCCATCCGAACCGACGGTGATCCGCGAGCGCACCGGGCGCGCGTGCGGGTGGCGCGGCGCAAACGCGGTTTCAACGCCGCTCGCAACGAGATCGCACAACACGGCGTCGTCGGCGGCACTGCCCAGCCATCCGACGAACCCGGCGCTTCCGCCGAGCCGCGCGACGGCGGCAAGTGCCGTCGCGACATTTCCCCCGAAAGCTCGGGCACTTTGCAGAACCTTCCCCTTGCCCGCCGACAACGGCTGATCGACATAGACGATGTCGTCGATCGCAATAGCTCCGAAGCCGAGGATTGAAGGGACGGCGGGCATGGTTCAGGCACCCGCCTTCGCCAGGGCGTCTTGCGCCGAAAGGCCGTCATGGATGACGCCCCGAAAGGCGATCGCTGCCTTTTCCGGATCGCCGTGCCCCCAGAGATTGCGGCCCACCACGGCACCGCGCGCGCCGGCACGGATGGCGTCCGCCGTCTGCTGAAGGGCGCCGAGCAGCGTGTCGGTCTTCGGACCGCCGGCGATCACAACCGGCACCGGGCAGGTCCGAATAGTCTCTCGGAACGACTCGAAATCGCCCGTGTAACCGATCTTGATCACATCGACGCCGGACTCGTAGCCGATGCGTGCCGCATAGGCGATCTCGTCGGGGGTAAAGACGATTTTTGCCCCGTCGGTGAAATCGCGAGGGTAGATATGCGCCACCACCGGCATGCCGTAACGGGCCGCAGCGTTCACCGAATCGGTCAGCCAGCGTATGTATTTGCCCTCGGTCGCGCCGCGCACCGGAATGGCCACGGCCAACGCATCGGCGCCAGCGCGCACCGCATCCTCGGGCGTTGCAATCAGTTCACTGATGCGATCGTCTGGGGTAAAGCAGCCGGCCTGGATCACCAGGCAAGCCTTGCCCGCGTATTGCGGCCACAGATGGCGCGCGGTGCCGGGCTGGATGCTGACATAGTCGGGTTTGCCTACCATGACGCGTGCAAGGGCGCCCGGCAGATCGGCAAGACCTCCTTTGCGCACGTCGCCATAGCCGACAAAGTGGTCGACCGCGCCGCCAAAAAGATTCCCCGACGGATGTGAGAAGAGGCGCGCCAGGCGCACCTTGGTTCCGAGGCTCATGAGTCCTAAACTCTCCAATCGATTGATTTCAAAATCCTGCACCCAATGTTTGCGAAAGAAAAGACAAATGCAATCTTTCGAAAGCTTTCGAATTCGCATATTTTTGGTAGAGTGAACCGAGGCCAGGGTGATTGCTTGGCGGATGGAGGCAAGGACAGGGCAATGTTGTCAGAGCAGAGACGCCAATCGATCCTGGGTGAAGTGCAACGTAGCGGACAGGTCCGCATCAAGGACCTGTCAGACGATTTTGGCGTATCGGAAGTCACGGTGCGCTCCGACCTCGAGATACTGGACCGTAAGGGACTGCTGACCAAGACCCGCGGAGGCGCGGTGACCCGGACCACGGATTCGACCACGGCCGCGTTCGCCCGGCGGATGCAAACCAACCTCGATGCAAAGAAACGCATCGCCCGGGCAGCGGTAGAACTGTTCGAGGACAACCAATCGGTCATCTTCGACGGCGGCTCGACTTTGATGCAGGTTGCCATGCTGTTACCGCCGCTCAGCAATGTCGTGGTCGCGGCCACGGCGATGAATATCGTGCAGCATCTGATGCATCGGCCCGGGCTCGACGTTCACATGATCGGCGGCCGGGTCTATCCAGACACGGTGAGCACACTGATCACCGATGCCGACACGGCTCTCGGCGGCTTGGTAGCGCATCAGGTCTTTGTTGGAGCGCATGCGATCGACTCGTCGCTGGATGTGGTCGACGTGAACGAAGACATGGCGCGAACGAAGCGAAACCTCGTGCGCATGGCCCGGCGCGTTGTCCTCCTTGCGGATTCGAGCAAATGGGGCGTCAGCGGGACGTCCAAGGCCTTTTCGCTGTCGAGCGTCGATGTCGTGATCACCGACGATAGCCTGTCGGGTCCGATACGCAGCCAGCTTGATAGGACCGGGGCCAAGGTGATCTATGCCTGACCCCGTCGCGGTCCCTGGCTGCGACCGAGTATCCAATGCGCGCATAGCCCACAGGATTCGCATCGGCGGTCGGCCGGTTTTCATGTCTGTCATTTTTCTCCTCCCAAGGCTGGCGGCCTCCCGATATCGCACCAGCATTTTCGCATGTTGTATAAAAATTTTACGCGCGTCAATATTTAAAACGTTGTATAGCCTTTTGCGAAAGCGATCCGCCTAACGGCTGGGCGGAACCGGCAGGCCATGAGCGCATTGGGAGGCAGGATCGAAAATGCACGGGACATCAAAGACCAAACTCGGGATCGGCGTCATCGGATGCGGCAACATCTCGATGACTTACCTGCGCAACGCCGGGCTTTTTGGCGGGATCGAATTGCGCGCCTGTGCCGATATTTCGGCCGACATGGCAGCAGTGCGAGCGAAGGAATATGGTATCCAGGCACTCGGCGTCGACGCGTTGCTGGCCGACCCGGAGATCGATCTTGTCCTCAACCTGACCATTCCGGCGGCGCATTTCGATATTTCGTTTGCCGCGCTTTCGGCCGGCAAGCACGTCTTCACCGAAAAGCCGCTCGCCACCTCGGCCGCCGACGGACAACGCCTGGTCAACGAGGCGCGGTCGCGCGGCCTGCTGCTCGGCTCGGCGCCCGACACGTTCCTCGGTGCTGCCGGGCGCCGTGCGCGCCGGTTGATGGACGAGGGCGCCATCGGCCGTCCGGTGACCGGCACCGCCTTCATGATGGGCCGCGGCATGGAGCACTGGCACCCCAACCCGCAATTCTACTACCAGCCAGGCGGTGGCCCCGTGTTCGACATGGGTCCGTACTATCTGACCATGCTGGTCAATCTGCTCGGCCCGGTCGAGCGCGTCATGGCAATGGCGACACGCGGCCAGGAAGAAAGGCTGATATCAGCCGATGGGCCATTCAAGAACACGACATTCAAGGTCGGCACGCCAACCAACGTTTTGTCGCTGCTTGAATTCCGCTCCGGCGCGACCGTCACCTTCGGCGCCTCGTGGGATGTCTTTCGCCACTCCAACCACCCGATCGAACTGCACGGCACGGAGGGCTCGCTGCGCCTGCCCGACCCCGACACGTTCGGCGGCACGGTGTCGCTGTCGGAGCGCGGCACCGACTGGCAGGATTTCGCCAGCGAGGGCGATCTCTACGGCGCCCGCAACTGGCCTTATGCCGCGCCCGACCGCGCCAATTACCGCATGCTCGGCGTCGCCGATCTGGTGCGCTCGCTTCAAACCGGCAGCACCCCACGGGCCTCCGGCAGCCTCGCGCTGCATGTACTGGAGATCATGGAGGCTATCCTGCGCTCCGGTGAAACACAGGGATCAGTCGCCATCGCGGGCGATGTCGTGCAGCCGGCCCTGCTGACCGAGGAAGAGGCGAGCAGCCTGCTGGCCTGAGGACATGACCATGACGCTCGATCCGGATGCGCTGCGCGTCCTCGAAATTGGTCGTGCAGCCGGCGGCGAGCCATTCGAGACCGGCAGCGTGGCGGCGGCGCGAACTGCCTACAACGCCTCGTTCCCGACGTTACAGGGTGAGCACGAGCCGGTCGCTGCGACCCAGGAACGGCAGATCGACGGGACGAATGGGCCTATAGCGCTCCGCATCCATCGCGGCATCGGCGCACCGCAAAGCGGGGCACCGGCGCTGCTCTACCTGCATGGCGGCGGCTGGGTCATCGGCAACCTCGATTCGCATGACGAGATCTGCCGCCTGATGGCCAATCTCGGCGGCGCCGTCATTGTCTGTCCCGATTATCGCCTGGCGCCAGAGCACAAATTTCCCGCCGGGCTCGAGGATTGCCTGGCGACACTGCGCTTCATAGCGGGGAATGCCGCCGGTCTCGGCATCGACATCAGACGCATCGGCGTTGCCGGCGACAGCGCCGGCGGCAATCTCGCCACGGTGCTGGCGCTGCTTGCCCGCGATGGGCTTGCGCCTCAGCTTGCGGCGCAACTCCTGATCTATCCCAACACCGACGCGCGGCAGGCATCGAATAGCTACCAGCGTTTCGGCGACGGCTTCGGGCTCACCGCAACCACCATGGCATGGTTCCGCGACCACTATGTGCGAACGCCCGAGGACATCATGGACTGGCGCGTCTCGCCCTTGCTGGCGCCTGCCCTCGCCGGCGCGGCGCCGGCTTTTGTGGCGCTTGCCGGCCGCGACATCCTCGCCGACGAAGGGGCAGCCTATGCGGCGCGCCTGCAAGCCGCGGGCGTGCCGGTGATCCTCCGGCAGTGGCCGGGCCAGATCCATGGCTTCGTCTCAATGGGACGCCATATTCCCGCTGCCCGGCAAGCGGTGGCCGAGGCGGTGGCTGCCTGGCGCCACTTCGAGAAGGTCGCTGACGATCAGGCCGACTGACGCATCACCAGGGTGGCGCCGAGCTTGACAGTGCGGGCCAGGCCTTGCTTCGGCGGATCGGCCTCGTCCAGCAGAGCCAGCAGTATCTCGACGCTGCGGCCGGCCATGGCGGTGAAATCCTGCGCCATGGTGGTCAGCGCCGGGCAGGTGTAGCGGCTCAGCGGATGATCGTCGTGTGCTGCAACCCGCAGATCGCAATCGGGTCTGCGGCCGACCTTCAGGCCGCGCGAGAACGCAGCCGCCATCACGCCAAAGGCGAGGCGATCATTGGCGCACAGGATGGTGCGGCCGGGCAAGGCGCCGGCCTGCAGCATTTTTTCCGTCTGCTCGTAGCCGATGCGTTCGAAGTCCCAGGTGTAATCGCGGGTGCCTTCGATGACGACCGGCTTGAACCCGGCGGTCTCCATCGCGACGATGTAGCTTTCCTGGCGTTCGCCGGAGTTGTGGTTGACGTGTGGGATGTCGAGATAGACCGGCGGCTCACCCGAACGGCAGAGATAGTCGACGATGGTCGAGACGCTCTGCCGGTTGTCATTGCCGACGAACGGCGTATCGCCCTCGATATAGGTGTCGAAATAGACAATCGGAATATCCTGCCCGAGCTTGTCGAAGACGCCGCGGTCGGAAGCCAGACCCAGTGGGGCGATGATCGCGCCGGCGACCTTCAGGGACAGCAGCGTCCTGACCGACTCCGCCTCCAGCTTCGGCGAACCATGCGAGGAGATGACGATCGGCCAGTAGCCTTCGTCGCGGCAGCGAAATTCGATGCGGCTGACCATCTCGGCGTAGAACGGATCGGTGATCGTCGGCACGACGATGCCGATGTTGCGGGTGCGCTTGCGGTTGAGATTTCGGGCGAAAAGGTTGGGCTGATAGTCCGAGGAGCGCAGGGCGGCTTCGATGCGCGCCCGCGTCGCCGGCTTCACGCTCGCCGGATCGTCGAAATATTTGGACAGCGTCGGCCGGGACACGCCGCATGCCTGGGCGAAGTCATCCATCGTGCGGTGCGTCTTCTCCGCCATCGATATATTCCTGATCCCCTGCCATGATCGGCCCGCCCCCAGTCATGCGGCCGTTGACCGGATGCGACAATCCTGGATGGAACTTATTCAGTCAATTTTCACAGTTACCAATAGAACCCAGAAATATTGCATGCGTCAAATTATTCGTTAACGTTTCAAAGCTGAGGCGGCTCGCCGCCGTTTTTTCCCGCCAAACGCTTTCGGATAGCGCTGTTTCGTCGACTTGATCGTCAGTTCGACGATCGAGGGCCGCAGAAGCTTGCCGCTCGCTCTCGGCTCCGGGCCTGCTTGCCAAATGCCGCCATGCCGCCCATACAGCTGGGCAATCGCCCACCCCGTCCGCGCCTCACCTGCCAGGGATACTCTCCAATGTCCGCGACGCCGTGGTCAAAGCCGTGACGGACCACTCCATGCCATCGCTTGCCGGCCTGGGCTGGACGGATTTTTTTGGCGACCAGCTCGAACCCGGCGACGCCGATCTTATCCCGACGCGGATCGCCACCGTCCACCGCGATCGCCTGACCGGCCTGTCCCAGGCAGGGCCGGTCGATCTGACACTGCCGGCGCAGGCGAACACCGGTGACTATGCGGTCGGCGACTGGGTACTGGTCGATGGGCATGAACACCTTGTGCAGCGCCGCCTGGTCCGCAAGACGGTGCTGGAGCGCCGCACCCAGGGCGGCAGGGTGCCGCAGCTTGCCGCGGCCAATGTCGACACGCTGTTCATCGTCACCTCGTGCAATGCCGACTTCAATCCCGCCCGGCTCGAGCGTTATCTGGCGCTCGCCAATGAGGCCGGAACGACGCCTGTGATCCTGCTGACCAAGGCCGATACCGCTGAAGACGCCGAGACATATGCAAGGCAGGCTGCCGCGTTGCAGCGTGGATTGCCGGTCGTGACGCTGAACCCCCGGACATCGGATGCGGCAACCATCCTGGCTGCCTGGTGCGGTGTCGGCCAGACGGTGGCGCTGATCGGCTCCTCCGGCGTCGGCAAATCGACGCTGGTCAACACGCTGGCCGGATCGGGGCAGCAATCGCCGCAGCAGACCGGAGGCATTCGCGAGCACGATGCCAAGGGACGCCACACCACCACGTCGCGATCGCTGCACGCCATTGCCGGCGGCGGCTGGGTGATCGATACGCCGGGCATGCGGACTTTGCAGGTCAGTGACGTCGCCTCCGGCATCGACACGCTGTTTGCCGAAATCACCGAACTCGCGCCACTGTGCAAGTTCCGCGACTGCACGCATGTGCATGAGCCGGGCTGCGCTGTGCAGGCTGCCTTGAAGGCCGGAACGCTCGATCCGGAGCGCCTTGCCCGCTGGCGAAAACTGTCCGACGAAAACCAGAACAACACGCCGGCTCAGAGCGGACCCCGCGGAGCCAAGTCTCCCGGCGGTCGCGGCAAGAGGCGTTGAACGGCCGAGGCTGAACTGGCTTCAGAGCCGCGCCGTCCCGAAAACGCGATCCCAGAACGCCGACGTCACACCGAAATTGGCCGCTTCGTCGATGTGGTGATGGACCGCGTGGCGACGCTTGAGCGTGTAGAGATAGCTCGGATGCGCGGGATGCCAGTGATGGATCATGTGGTGGATGCTGATGTACCAGAGGTACCCCAGCATCAACCCGCAGCTTACCGCGCTCGCGGTTGCTAAATCCGAGATCATCCATACCGGCAGGAACGCGACCAGCGCATGCACCCCGAGGCTGAGCCAGGTCGGCGTGCCCACCGAACTGCGCTCCTCGACATGGTGACGGTCGTGCAGGTCCTTGATGTAGGGAATGTGGTGAAGAACGAACCTGTGCAGCACATACTCGATCAGCGTCCAGAGGCCGAGACAGGCGAGGACCGTGCCTATCCAGCCCGGCGCACCCTCTTCGCCGGCCTCGAGCAGCCCAGCCACTGCCAGCACGGCGATTACCAGCGGATACACGACGAAGTCGCTGTAGTAGCCAATAAGACCGAGTTGCATCGTCACCTAGCCTTCGAGCCGCCAAATAGGCGATGGTATCAGATTGCCGGACTCGCGGGTGAGGTGCAATGCAGCCGCGCCTGACATAGCGTCGCAATCCCCTGGTGCAAGGTTCGCGTCAACGATTCAAGGACCATCGGCAGGCTGCCAGCTTCGCAAACGGACATACAAAAATGGCAAAACGCAGTGCGGGATTGCTGATCTATCGCCGCAGCGACGACGATCTCAGGGTGTTGCTGGTTCACCCGGGCGGACCCTTCTGGGCGAAGAAGGACGATGGTGCCTGGTCGATACCGAAGGGCCTCGTCGGCGAGGACGAGGATGAGTTGACGGCAGCGCAACGCGAGACCGAGGAAGAGCTTGGCGTCAAGGTCGATGGATACTTCACTCGTCTCGGCGACTACAGGCAACCGGGCGGCAAGATCGTCTCGGCCTGGTCCGTCGAGGCGACCATCGACATCGATGTGACCTCCATCAAGAGCAACAGCTTCACCATGGAATGGCCGCCAAGGTCGGGATCCCTGAAGGAGTTCCCGGAGGTCGACAGAGCGGGCTGGTTCACCTTGCCCGAGGCCGAGGTGAAAATCCTCAAGGGGCAGCGCCCGATGCTTTTGGATCTTGCCAGGCAGCAAGGCGCGGGATGATCCGCAGCCCTCAATAAGGCAGGCCGACATAGTTCTCGGCGAGCGCGGTCGATGCGGCGCGCGAGTGCATGAGGTAGTCGAGTTCGGCCTCCTGGATGCGTTGGCCGAAATCGCCGGTGTCGGGAAAACGGTGCAGCATCGTCGTCATCCACCAGGAAAAGCGCACCGCCTTCCAGACCCGTGCCAGCGCCTTGCCGGAATAGGCATCGATGCCATCATGTGACTTCTCGACGTAGAAGTCGCGCAAACCTGCGAAGAGATAGCGCACGTCGCTGGCGGCGAGGTTGAGCCCTTTCGCCCCGGTCGGCGGTACGATATGGGCGGCGTCGCCAACCAGGAACATCCTGCCGAAGCGCATTGGCTCGGCAACGAAGGAGCGCAGCGGCGCGATCGATTTCTCGAAGGATGGGCCGGTGACGACATTTGCCGCCGTCTGCTCCGGCAAGCGGCGGCGCAACTCGTCCCAGAAGCGCTCATCCGACCACGCCTCCACGCGATCGTCCTGCGGGCACTGCACATAGTAGCGGCTGCGATGCGTCGAGCGCATCGAGCACAGCGCAAAACCCCGCTCGTGATTGGCGTAGACCAGTTCGCGGTCGGCTGGCGGCACCTCGGCCAGCACGCCGAGCCAGCCGAACGGATACTGCCGCTCGAAGATTTTTAGGGTACGCTCGGGCACCGATTTGCGGCTGACGCCATGATAACCGTCGCAGCCGGCAACGAAGTCGCAGTCGATGCGATGCGTGACGCCATCCTTGTCATAGGTGGCGAAAGGCGCGGTGCCGTCGAAATCGTGCAGAGCGACATTTGCCGCCTCGTAGATCGTGGTCAGCCCTGCCGCGTCGCGCTTGTCCATCAAATCGTGCATGACCTCGGTCTGGCCATAGACGGTGACATGCCTGCCGCCGGTCAGCGCCTCGAGGTCGATGCGATGCAAGCGTCCGTCGAAGGCGAGCGAGATGCCAGTATGCGGCAGCCCTTCGGCATGCAGCCTTGCCGCCGCGCCGGCCTGTTCCAGCAATTCGACGGTGCCCTGTTCGAGCACCCCTGCCCGCACGCGGCCAAGCACGCGCTCGCGGCTCGCACGTTCAAGAATGACCGTCTCGACGCCGATGCCGGCCAGCAGTTGCCCAAGCAGCAACCCGGACGGCCCGGACCCGATGACGACGATTTGCGTGCGCATCAGTGGCCGAGACTTTCGACCTGTGCGGCCAGTTCGGCGGCAAGGCGCAGCGACGCTGCCGTTGCGACGACCATTTGCGGCAGCAATAGCCACTCCAGCGTCCATGCAGCACCCGACCGCTCCTGCTCATGCACGAGCGCGTGATGCAGGCCGGCAAGCTGCGTGGCGTTGAAGCGGGCAAGCGCCACCAGCGCTTCGGCCTTCACCGGGTTCTGCTTGTGAGGCATGGTAGACGAGCCGCCACCGCCGGAAAGTTTGATCTCGGTTCCATCTTGCGCCATCAGAGCGATGTCCTGGCCGAATTTGCCGAGGCTGCCGGTCAGCAGCGATAACCAACCGGCAAAATCAGCGAGCGCGTCGCGCTGGTTCTGCCATTGCGGTGCGTCGCCAAGACCAAGCCTGACGGCCAGGGCTGCGCGCACCGCTTTCCCTTTGTCGCCTAGTTTTTCCAGTGTGCCGGCGGCACCGCCGAACTGCACCACCAGCAGGCATCTCGACTGTTCCGGCAGCTTTTCCTGGTGCCGTTGCAGCGGCCCCTGCCACGCTGCCACACGATCATGCACTTTGATCTGAATCGCCTTCTGCATACGCGTCATGCCGGTCAGCGCCCTGCCGCCAAAACGCTCTTCGAGCGAGGCGAGGCGCATGACGGTTTCGGTCAACAGCAGATCGAGATGCTCGACGACGGGTTTCAGCCGAAGCATCAGGCCCGTGTCGACGACGTCTTGGCTGGTCGCGCCGAAATGCACTTTCTGGCCATGCGGTTCGCCGACCGCCGCCCTGATCTGGCGCACCAACTCCGGCACCATGACGCCGTCTTTGGCGACCCCGGCTCGCAGCAGAGCCGTGTTCGGCCGGAACGTGCCAAGCGCCGCCACGATCGCTGCCTCGGCATCTTTGGAGATTATCCCGTTATCGGCCTCCGCTTGCGACAGCGCCTGTTCAAAGGCCAACATGGCCTCGATTTCCGCCTCGACGGAAAAATGCCTCGCCGCTTCTTCGTCGCCGAGAAGAGCGGAGAGCAGCGGATGGTCGAAAGGCGATACAGTCATGTCACAGGCCTCCTGAGCATCAGCTGTCGAAGAAGACCGTTTCCTTCTCCCCCTGGAGATGGACGTCGAAGACATACATATCGCCTTGGCGCTCGGCGATCAGCGTCGGCACGCGAAGGCGGTGCTCGACCCGCGCAAAGATCGGATCTTCAGCATTGGCCTTTTCCTCATCGGAAAAATACAGTCTTGTGTGCAGGCCGAGATTGATGCCGCGGGCGACGATCCAGAGCGTGATATGCGGCGCCATCAGGCGACCATCGTTGAACGGGACGCGGCCAGGCTTGATCGTCTCGAACGCACACAGGCCGGTGTCCATGTCGGTCGGGCAACGGCCCCAGCCGAAGAAGTTGGGATCGGCCGTGCCGCGCGGTTCTGCCGGCGAATTGTAGAGCCCGTCGGCATCCGCCTGCCAGATCTCGATCAGCGCATCCTTGAGCGGCGTGCCGGTGCCGTCGAGCACCCGGATGCGCAGGCCGATGCGCTCGCCCTTGGTCTTGTCGTTGACCATGGTCGCGCCGAGGTCGGTCGGGTAGACGCCGCCGATGCCACCGAAATTGGGCGTCAGCCCGATATGAACGTAGGGTCCGGCGGTCTGCGAGGGGCTCTCCCTGAGCCGGTCGAGCGACTGGGCCATCAATTGCCCTCCAGCCTGTTTTCGAACCGCGACGCGCGGCGCCCGCGCAGAACGATGTCGAACTTGTAGGCGCGCGCGTCGAAGGGGATCGTCGCTTGCATGTCGAGCGTTGCGATCAGCGTCTCAATGGCCGCCTTGTCGGGGATGCCGCGCACGATCGGGCAGCGCCAGATCAGCGGATCGCCCTCGAAATACATTTGCGTGATCAGCCGCTGCGCAAAGCCGTGGCCAAAGACAGAGAAATGGATGTGCGAAGGCCGCCAGTCGTTCGGCCCGTTCGGCCAGGGATAGGGACCGGGCTTGACGGTACGAAACGCATAGAAGCCATCCTCGCCTGTAATAGTTCGGCCACAACCGCCAAAATTCGGATCGAGTGGCGCCAGATAGCCATCCCTCTTATGGCGATAGCGGCCACCGGCATTGGCCTGCCAGAACTCAAGCAGCGCGCCGGGCACGCCAACGCCGCGTTCGTCGAGCACCCGCCCATAGACGAGGATGCGCTCACCGAGCGCGCTCTCGCCGGGCCTGGCGAAATTGTGGATCAGGTCGGCGTCGAGTTCGCCGAGCATGGCGTGACCGAAGACCGGGCCTGCAATCTCCGATAGCGTGTTGTCGAACGACAGCGGCGCCTTTTGCGGTGAGCGCAGCACCGAGGTTTTATAGTTCGGCGTCAGAGCCGGCGGATGCCATGTCCGGTCGCGCTGGAAGAAGGCGCCGGTCTCGGGCCTCCGGGTCGAGCCGGACTCAGCGGGCATTCTGGCTCTCGTCCATTTCCGAAAACACCTCCTTGGCGATCTTGAAGGCACGGTTGGCGGCCGGCACGCCGGCATAGATGGCGACATGCAGGAACGCCTCGCAGATGTCGTCGCGCGACGCACCGGTGTTGGCGGTGGCGCGCACATGCATGGCGACCTCCTCATCATGGCCGAGTGCGGCCAGCAGCGCCAGCGTGACGATCGAACGCTCACGCTTGGTGAAGCCCGGCCGCGCCCACACGGTTCCCCAGGCAGCCTCGGTGATCAGCTCCTGGAAAGGCTGGTCGAAATCGGTGGCGGCGATTTCGGCCCGGTCGACATGCCGGTCGCCGAGTACCGAGCGCCGCACCGCAAGCCCCTTGCGATATCTGGCTGCGTCGCCGGGGGCTTCATCCATGGGTTGCTGTCCCAGGGGCAAGCGACGCGATAAAACTGCGGATCAGGGCGACCAGCGCTTCAGGTTGTTCGACGCAAGGAATGTGTCCGGCGTCGCGGATGATCTCGAAGCGCGCGGCGGGGATCAGCTCGGCCAGCGAGCGGACGAGATCGGGCGGCGTCGAGCCATCCTGGTCGCCCCCGACACAGAGTGTCGGCACCGCGATGCGGCGTGCGGCATCGGTGAAATCGGCATCGCGAACGGCAGCGCAGGTCCCGATGTAACCGGCGAGCGCTTGCCTGGTCATCATGTTCCTATAGCCGTCGAGCTCGGCCACACGCGCTGCGTGGAAGGCGGGGGTGAACCACATTTTGAGCACGCCATCGGCAATCGCCTGGATGCCCTTGCTTTCGACCGTTGCGATGCGTGTGTTCCAGCTGTCCGTCGTGCCGATCTTGTGCGCCGTGTCGCAAAGGATCAGGCCTTCGACGATTTCAGGTCGCCTGGCATAGAGCCCCTGCGCGATCATGCCGCCGACCGACAGGCCGCACAGCACGACTTTGCTCAATTCGAAATGATCGATGAGGGCCGAGAGATCATCGACATGATCGTCGATCGACCTGATGTCGCCGATGTCGGACAGCCCGTGACCGCGCTTGTCATAGACCAGCAGCGGCATTTCACCATCGAGCGCCGAGACAATTTCGTCCCAGATCCGGAAGTCGGTGCCCAGTGAATTGATGAATATGATAGGGCGCGCATTGCCGCTCGCCTTGATGTGGCGATGGTGCAGCGTGATGCCGCCGATGGTGAGGAATGGCACGGTTTCGGTCCTCCGCCCCCACATTGCACAAGGCGTTTGGTTCGGTAAAATGATATTTTGCGTCGTTTCATTAACTCATGGGTTATTAATTCATGTCCGAGAGCCGGATCCGGTTCCGCCATTTGCAGGCATTCCTGGAGGTCGCGCGGCAGGGAAGCGTGGCACGAGCGGCTGACTTGCTGCATGTCAGCCCGCCGGCAGTGACCAAGACATTGCGCGAGCTGGAAGGGGCGCTGGGGGTTGCGGTGGTCGAGCGCGACGGCCGTGGCATCCGACTGACGCGCATTGGCGAGATCTTTCTTCGCCATGCCGGAACGGCGATCACGGCACTCAAGCAAGGCGTCGATTCTGTCCGCCAGGACGGAGCGGTCAGCCGGCACCCGATCCGCATCGGTGCGCTGCCGACAGTGTCGGCGCGGGTGATACCGCTCGCCATGGGCCTGTTCCTCGAGGAGGACACAGGTGCGGCGATCAAGATCGTCACCGGCGAGAACGCCGTGCTGCTCGAACAGTTGCGCACCGGAGCGCTCGATCTCGTCGTCGGAAGGCTGGCGGCGCCGGAAAACATGACCGGCTTCTTCTTCGAGCACCTCTATTCTGAACCGGTGCTGTTCGTGGTGCGAGCCGGACATCCGCTGCTCGATCCGGGACAGGATGTGTTCGCACGGCTCGACGAATTCCCGATGCTGATGCCGACGCGGGAATCGGTCATCCGCCCCTTCGTCGACCGCCTGTTCATCACCAACGGCATGACGGCGCCGGCAACCGAGATCGAAACCGTTTCAGACTCCTTCGGCCGCGCCTTCCTGCGGCAAAGCAATGCCGTCTGGATCATTTCGGCTGGCGTCGTTGCCAATGAACTCGGCAGCGGCGCCTTCGTCGCCCTGCCGGTCAACACCGAGGAAACCAAGGGACCGGTCGGCCTGACCATGCGGACCGACACCGCGCCCTCGCCGGCCTTTTCCATCCTGCTGCAGACCATCCGCGAAGCGGCAAGGCAAAGCGGCTGATGCGTCAGGCTGTGCGGGATCGTCATCGGCAGAAGGCAGTCGGGTCGAGGTCGAAGACCCGTCCCGGATTGAGGATGTTTCTCGGGTCAAGCGCTGAGCGACGTCGTCCGTGTCCGTCGGCAATGTAAAACAGGACAATCGTCCTGTATCGATCACGATGGATCGTGATCGATACCGGAGAGTTGTCTTACTGAAGCTTGGCTTGCAGCGCGTTGACATCGTCGGTGGTCATTTCACCGTCCGTTGCCACCTTGCCGTCGACGATCTTCCACAGGCGGAACGGGCCGGTGATGTCGCCATATTTGTCGAAGGCGACAGGGCCGATGACACCTTCATAGCGGATCGGCTTGCCGTCCTTGATCAGGCCGAGCGCCTTGGCGAACTCTTCCTTGCCGGCAAAGATCGGCGTGCCGGCCGGATCGACGGCCTTGTACATCGCATCCTTGATCTTGGCCGGATCCTCAGAACCGGCAATGGCGATGGCCAGACCAACAATCGCGCCGGCGTCATAGGAGCGGTCGGCCGCCGGATTGGTCGGTTCGATGCCGGAGAATTCCTTGTAGTTCTTGGTGAAATACTCCGTCGAGGCCGTCGGGCTGGTGCCGGAGGACGTGCCGTAGGCTTCCTTCAGATAGTCGGCGCCGACGGACTCGATGAAATCAGGGCTGTTCATGCCGTCATTGAGCAGGAATTTCTGCACGCCGCCCTGCGAGATCCAGGTACGGGCGACCGTAGCGCCGTCGACCGGCGTGCTGACGAGGTAAAGACCGTCCGGTTCGCCGGCCATTGCCGCCGTGACTTCCGAGGCATAGCTCGACTGCTTCTCATTGTAGGGCGTGTCGGAGACGATGGTGCCGCCGAGCGCTTTGTAGGCACGTGAGAATTCGGCCACCATGTTGACGCCGAAATCGTTGTTGACATGGATGATCGACAGCTTCTTGAAACCCTTGTCGACGGCGTATTTGGCGGCGGCGACGCCCTGCAGCGCATCCGAGGTGATGGTGCGGAAGAAGATGCCGTTGGTCTTGCCGTCGCGGCCGAGCGCGGTCAGCGTCGGCGAGGACGAAGCCGGCGAGACCTGGACGATCTTGGCTGGTGCGGTGACCGAAGTCAGGATCGGGATCGACACCGAGGAGATGATGCCGCCGATGATGACCGGCACCTTCTTGACCTGAACCAGCTGGGTGGCGGCGTCAACGGCGACGTTGCCCTGGCTCTGGCTGTCGCGCGTGTCGGTGACGAGATCGCAGCCGCGCACACCGCCGGCTCCGTTGATGTCGCGGAAGGCCATCTCGACCGACTTGGCGCCGGCCTGGCCGTATTCGCCGGCCGGGCCGGTCAGCTCCATGACGAGGCCGACGGTGATCTTGCAATCGGCGGCTTGCGCAGCACCCGCCATCGTGACGAGGGCGAGCGCGGTGGTGAGTTGGAGTATCGTCTTTGTCATTGTTGTTCCCCTTTCGTTACTCGACTGTATTTGAATTCTGGAGCCTGTTCAGCGTTCCGGCACCTGCAGCCAGGTCTCATGCAGATGTCGCCATTCAACGCCGTTGGGCGCCGATGAACTGGTGGTGAAGACGGCACTGGACTGGCGGCGGCTGTGCTTGCCTGCGCGCAGCTGCGCTTCGACATAGAGGACGACGATGGTATCGGCGTCCTGCCAGCCGGGCCGGATGTCCTCGATCGAAATGGCAAAACCATCGTCGCAGGAAGCGCGGCTTGCGCGGACATGATCGATGACCGCTTCGCGGTCGAGGATCTGCCCGTCCGGCGCCACCATGCTGAGGTCTTTGCCCATGGCGCGTTCGAAGCGGCCGAAGTCCACCGTGTTGGCGCGCGCAGCGACGAACCAGTCGACGAAGAAGCGGTGCAGGTCGATGATTTCGGCGCTGGCGCGTGAAAACAGGGAGGGCTCGTCGCTCATTTCTTCCCCGCATTGAGGTTGTAGTGCATGATCGAGCCGTGACGGCCGTGACGGTCGCGCTCCAGCGTGTAGACGTCGCCCTCGAGACCGGTGCCTTGCGCGATGACAGCGGCAATCCGCGCCCGGTCTTCGGCGTCGAGCGCAACGTCCATGATCTTTGCATTGGCCAGCGCATGCGCCTGGTTGCGGGCGCCGACGATGACGGCCGCCACTTGCGGCTGCTCCAGCACCCAGGCGCTGGCGATGGTGGCGATGTCGACGCCGTGGCGGTCGCCAACGGCCTTCAGCGCCTGAAGCAGGTGCTGGAAAAGGCCCCAGCCGCCGAAATCGTCGATGATCAGCTTGTATTTCACCAGCGAGCGGTTTTCGAGCGGCGTGGCCGGTTCGGCCACGCCGAGCCATTTGTCGCTGAGAAAGCCGCCGGCCACCGAGCCATAGCAGAGGAAGCTGACGCCGTGTTTGGCGGCGAGGTTCGCCAAGCTGTTGCCAGGCCGCTGGTCGAGCACCGAATATTGCAGCTGCTGGCTGACCAGCGGTATGCCGGCGGCAAGGATTTCAGCCAGGCGCGGCGTGTCGAAATTGGTGGTGCCGAGATTGCGCACCTTGCCTTCAAGCCGAAGCTCGTCGAGCCAGCCCATCGCCTCGACATAGCGAGGCTGGTCATAATCCCACCAGGGGAACTGAACGAGATCGAGCCGCTCGGTCTTCAGCCGC
>NZ_RZQI01000701.1:0-3212 GCF_003998335.1 Mesorhizobium sp. M7A.F.Ca.CA.002.05.1.1
GGCCTGTGTTGATGACCGACGACAGCACGCTCTTGGCCGCCACCACCCACGGGCTGCCGGGGCCGACGATCTTGAGCGCGGGCTTCACCGTCTCGGTGCCGTAAGCGACGGCGGCAACTGCCTGGGCGCCGCCGCATTTGTAGACCGTGCCCACGCCGGCGAGACGCGCGGCGACGAGCGTTGCCGCATCCACCGAACCATCCGATGTCGGCGGCGTCACGATGGCGATCTGCGGCACGCCGGCAATCACCGCCGGCACCGACGTCATCATCGTCACCGATGGAAAGGCGCCCTTGCCGCGCGGCACGTAGAGCGCAACGGATGCGATCGGCGTGTACCTGTCGCCGGCGTAGGCGCCCGGCCGGACTTCCTTGAGCCACATCGTCTCCGGCTTCTGCTCCTCATGGAAATGCCTGATGTTGTCGATGCCGAACTGGATGCTCTCGACCACATCCTTTTCCACCTTGTCGAACGCCGCGTCGAACTCGGCTTCCGACACCTGCAGTTCGCCCTCGGCGACATTGGCCTTGTCGAGTTCCCTGGCGAAGCGGATCAAGGCGGCATCGCCTTCGTCCTTGACGGCCTGGATGATCGGCCGGACCTTCTCGACGAAGACCGTCAGATCGGCCTCGGCGCGCTTCAGCAGACTGGCGCGCTGGTCGGCATCGATGGATGACAAATCGTGGAAGCTGATGTCGGACATAACTGCTCGTCTCCTGGAACTCTTGGAACGCAATGACGGTTGGCCCGTGGATGGCCATAGTTCTGCGGGTCGACAGGCCGACCGGGGCAAGGATCAAAGCCGTCGAGAGGCTTCACCGGGCAAAAGTATATACATGTATGTATGATAGTCGCCAGCAATTTTTCCATCATCCGTCGAAACCACGGAGACAAACCTGCCTCGTCAGATCGAGGCGAGAAAGCCGCCATCGACCGGAATGGACTGGCCGGTTATGTAGGCAGCCGCATCCGAAGCGAGGAACACGGCGATGCCATGCAGGTCGTGGAGGTCGCCGAAACGACGCTGCGGGATTTTGGCCAGCATGGAGTGCTGCCATGCCTCGTTGCTGTAGAAAACGTCGGTCATCGCCGTCCTGAAATATCCCGGCGCGATGGCGTTGACCCTTATGCCAAGCTCCGCCCACTCCGCCGCAAGGGCGCGGGTCATGCCGAGCAGGCCCGACTTCGACGAGCCGTATGGCACCGCGGTGGGAATTCCGACTTCGGATGTCAGCGAGCACAGATTGATGATGGCACCAGGACGGCCGGCATCGCGCATCTGCCGCGCGGCGGCCTGGGCGCAGAAGAACGCTCCCTTGAGATTCGTGTCGACGATCCTGTCCCACAGCGCCTCGTCGACATCGAGCGAGGGCCGCACCTCCTCCACGCCGGCATTGTTGACGAGAATGTCGAGACCGCCAAGCAGGCTGGCAGCCTCTGCGGTGGCTGCGCGGCAGCGACCGACATCGGTGACGTCGAGGGCAACGGCATGCGCCACCCCGCCGGCGGCGCGGATGGCTGTCGTTGTGTCCTGTAATGACGCCAGGCTGCGCGCCGAGACCGCGACGTCGGCGCCGGCGGCACTCAGCGCTTCGGCGATGCTGCGCCCGATGCCTCGGCTTGCGCCGGTGACAAGCGCCTTCCTGCCGGAGAGATCGAAGAGAGAAGCGTTGCGCATGTGATCCTCCTTGCCGGCGTCGGTTTCCGCTTCAGCGTCGAGACTATCAGATCAAGTTACATATACAAGCATATACAAACTATTTCGACTACGGTACGGATGACGAAATCCACCGCAGAGGAGCCCACCCGTGTCGAAAGCCTCGGATATGGTCCGCACCGAAGTCAACCGTTTGTCGCCCTACAATTCCGGGCTCACCATTGACGAGGTCATGGAGCGATACGCACCGGCCAGGATCGCCAAACTGGGCTCCAACGAAAACCCGCTCGGGCCCAGCCCGACGCTAGCCACGACGATGCATGCCGGCTCCGAGATGTTCCGCCTCTATCCCGACCCCGCCGGGCGCAAGCTGCGCCAGGCGATCGGCGACAAATATGCCGTCGCCGAGGGCCAGATCATCCTCGGCAACGGTTCCGAAGACCTTCTCTCCGTCATCAGCCGTGCCGTGTTGCGGCCGGGCGACGCGGTCGTCACGCTCTATCCGTCGTTCCCGTTGCATGAGGACTACGCAACGCTGATGGGGGCGACCGTCAAACGCGTTGTCGTCAACGACGATCTCACCATCAATGTCGATGCGCTGGTCGAGGCGGTGCGCGAACGGCCGCGCATGCTGCTGTTTTCGAACCCGATGAACCCGGTCGGCAGCTGGCTCTCCGGCGGCGATCTGTCCAGGGTTCTGGATGCGGTCGGCGACGAGACGCTGATCGTCATCGACGAAGCCTATGCCGAATATGCCAAGGGCGACGATTATGCATCGTCCCTGCCCTATCTCGAAAAGCTGGGCCGGCCCTGGATCGTGCTGCGGACCTTTTCCAAGGCGTTCGGTCTGGCCGGATTGCGGATCGGCTTCGGCATCGTCGGTGACCCGGAGCTGCGCGCGCTGCTCGATCGCGTCCGCACGCCTTTCAACGCCAACGCGATGGCCCAGGCGGCCGCACTCGCGGCACTGGCCGACGACGAACACCTTGCCAGGGTCGTCGCGCTGGCCAATGCAGAGAGAAAACGCGTCGAGACTTTCCTGGCGAGCAAGGGCCTCGATGTCGCTGCCTCCAGGGGCAACTTCCTGTTCTTCAACTGCCGGCAAGATGCTTCCGCCTTCGTCGAAGGCCTGCTGCGTCACGGCGTCATCGTCAAGCCGTGGAAGCAGCAGGGTTTTGACACCTATGTGCGAGTCAGCATCGGCTCGACAGCGGAGAACGACCATTTCATGGCCGTTCTGTCGGAGCTGTTGTGAATACACGCTTTGGTCGGGATTCGGACGGGCAAGTTGACCCGCGCCTTGCGGCTGCGATGTGCCAGTTCGGACACGATGACACTCTGCGGTGCAGTTCGTTGAACGAAGGCAATAGATTTTTTGGGCTTCAAGCCGACAGCAGGCCTTAACTTTCGCGGCGTGGGTTTTTACATCTCGGGGGTCTGCAAACGATCGACGCTGAGGAGGCTCCCTTGCAGCAACCAGATGACATCGCCGCCCGCCGATTGGGCATTCTCATCGAGCAATATGTGGAAGCGCGCAAAAAGCGCTACGACTATG
>NZ_RZQI01000702.1:0-3210 GCF_003998335.1 Mesorhizobium sp. M7A.F.Ca.CA.002.05.1.1
GGATAAACACGACGGGAATCGCCAGCCACTGGAGCAGAAACAATTGCGGAAAGCGGCGGCTACGCCGCAGCATCGAAACGAGCACAACCAGCTGAAGCGCCAGAAACGCCAGATTGAGGGCAACCTCGCCATACACCGCCAGCGGCCCATTCGAGAGGGTCATGAGTTGCTGGTAGCCGTCGGCCGAATTGGCGAAGTCGGCAAGCGTCCGCAATGGTGACACTGCCTGACCGATAGCCAGCAGCATCAGCCAGCCGCCGAAGCCCACAAGAGCCTCAGGATTCTGTGACGGCTTCGCGGCTGATCGAACGGCAAGGAAAACAGGCACGCCGATCAACAGCAGCAAGATCGCCCAATGCCAGACTGAAAACGTCCCCATTTACCCCTCCCTCTATTTATGCCCTTATAGGTTGTACCAGATTTCAAACTCAACTCAAGAGGCGACCCGCGTCTGAAACCAGGTCTTATGCGGAAGCGACGCTTTCTCCTGCCTGCTCCTGACGTCTCACACCCCAATCGCCGCCACCAATATCCTATTCTGCCTCCGTATCGCCGCGCGCAGTTCCGGTATCTTGGCCGCGTCACGCTTCACGAATTCGATGAACATCATGTTCATGTTGTTGAAGATCAGTTCGCCGAGCGCTGCACCGTCTATGTCCTGGCGCACCAGGCCAATCTCCTGCAGCCGGGCGATCAGGGCGCGGATCTGTTCGGTCAGGGCGCGGTCGAGCGCGGTGTAGGCCTGGCCGAACGGGCTGTCGGGCAGTTGCGTCGAGATTGCCATCGCCTGCCGCCACATCTCCTTGCTGAGATAGTGCAGCGAGTGCTCGATATAGATGCCGACCAGCGTGTCCAGCGCGTCGCCGACATTGGCCGGCGGCCTGGCGACGACGCCTTGCCCGGCATTCAGCACCTCGTTGACCTCCAGCGAGACGATGGCGCCGAGGATGTCGCCCTTGTTCTCGTAGTAGTTGTAGATCGTCCCGACAGAGACCTCGGCCTGCGCGGCGATCGCCTCGATCTTGGCGCCTTCGTAGCCGGCCTCGCGAAACAGTTCGGCCGCCGCCTCGATGATACGCCGGTGCCGGTCCGCCTTTTGCCTAGCCCGCAATCCGCTCATTCCCAGCCTCTTGCCACAAAAACAGAATTGACTCAATTTTAGAATTGGTTCAATTTTTTGCAAGAAGCCACAAAGGCAAGGGAGAACACTCGATGTCACACACAGCCAGCAATCCGCTTTCCATCCTGAAGACCCGTTTGCGCACAGCTGCCGCCGCCGCGGCGCTGCTGCTTTCGACGGGCGCGCAGGCCGCCGATCTCAACGCGCTGATCTGGTGCGATCATGCCGATCCGGCCTTGCTGCAGCCTTTCGAGGAGGCCAATGGCGTCAAGGTCAACGTCAAGGAATTCGAGGGCACCGGCGCCGGCCTCGCCATCGTCGAGCAGTCGCAGCCCGGCGACTGGGATGTGATGGTGATCGACAGCATCGACGTGCCGCGCGGCGTCGAGAAGGGACTGTTCGAGCCATTGCCGGAAGACAAGCTGCCGCTGGCCGATCTGTTTCCGCAGGTGAAGATGGACGGCTCCACCGTGGTCGGCGGCAAGCGCTACGGCATCACCGAAAAGTTCGGCTACAACACGATCGGCTACAACAAGACCAAGGTCGATCCAGCCGACATGCAGTCGATGGCAGCACTCACCGGCGACAAGTACAAGGGCAAGGTCGCCATCTACGACTACTACCTGCCGGTCATCGGCATGGCCGCACTGGCGATCGGCAAGAAGACGGCCGATCTCACCGAAGCCGACCTGCCCGCCCTCAAGGACGAGCTCTTGAAGATGAAGGCCAATGCCAAGCTGGTCGGCGAAGTGACCGCCAGCCAGACGGCGCTTGCGACCGGCGAGGTCGACATATTGGTCGGCGGCGGCGAATGGGTGACGGCGGGCCTGGCCAAGGAAAACCCGGCGCTGGACTTCTCGGTCCCCAAGGAGGGTGCGATTCTCTGGTCGCAGTCGCTGGCCATGTTCAAGGATTCCAAGAACAAGGACATGGCGCTGAAGTTTATCCAGTACATTATGAGCCCGGAAGGCCAGGCGCGCCTTGCCACCTCCTCCTGCTATTGGGGCATGCCGGCCAACACCAAGGCCGCACTCACCGACGACCAGAAGAAGGTTTTGCGCTTCGACGAGCAGCCGGGCTTCCTGGCGCGCGCCCAGGCCTATCCGGCGCCGAACGCCGATCTCGACAAGAAGATGCAGGATATGTGGACCGAAATGCTGCAGGCGAAATGAGCCGATAGCGCTCATGAGCAGCTCGGCAAACAACGGACGTGCCCTGCCCCGGGCGGGCTCTGCTCTGCCCCGGGCGGCCCTGCCCCGGGCGGGCTCTGCCCTGCCCTGGGCGCTGGTCACGCCGGCGCTCGGCTGGACGCTGCTGTTCTTCGTGCTGCCCTTCATCGCCATGGGGCTTTCCAGCCTGACGGCGCATGAGGGCGGCGGCTTCACGCTGTCCAATTACAGCCAGTTCTTCACCAACCCTTCCTACTGGCAGGCGATGGTGAACTCACTGCAGGTCACCGCGATCGTCACCGTGGTCTCGGTGCTGCTCGCCTATCCCTTTGCCTGGATCCTCGCCGAACAGGTGCCGGAACGCTGGCAGCGGCTGGCGCTGATGCTGGCGGTGCTGCCGTTCTGGACATCCTATGTCGTGCGCTCCTATTCCTGGCTGCTGGTGCTGGCGCAGAACGGCGTCGTCAACCGGGCGCTGACCGGCTCTGGCCTGATCAGCGAGCCGCTGCAACTCGCCAACACGCGTTTCGCCACCGTCACCGGCTTCGTGCATTTCTTCGTCATGCTGTTGACGCTGACCATCTTTGCCAACCTCAAGCAGTTGAGCCCGAGCTACCGCAAGGCGGCCGCCGATCTCGGCGCCGGGCCGGTGCGCACCTTCCTGCATATCGTGCTGCCGCTGACCTTGCCCGGCATCATGGTCGGCGCCTTCCTGACCTTCGTGCTGTGCATCGGCGATTACATCACGCCGCAGATCCTGGGCGGCAACAACGAGCTGCTGATGCCGCAACTGGTGATGATGCAGATCGGCCGGCGCGGCGATTTCCCGCTGGCCTCGGCGCTGTCGATTATCCTGATGGCGGTGGTCACATCAGCCTACCTCGCCTGCGCGCGCTGGCTGAAGATCGAGCGGGCCTGAGA